>CANBDB010000057.1 GCA_947367285.1 uncultured Clostridia bacterium
AGTCAATTGACTTGCTTTTTGGTGTGCCATGAGGGACTCTCCTCGCCTGCGGGCAAGGCATTCCGCCGGTTCTGACAGTCCACCGGACTGTCATTCATTGCCGGCTCCCCTTCGAATCCTAGTAATATAAAAACAAAAGAGAGATGTATACACATCTCTCTATTTGGCGTGCCATGAGGGATTCGAACCCCCGACCTTTTGGTTCGTAGCCAAACACTCTATCCGGCTGAGCTAATGGCACATATGGGTGCTTTTCAGCACTCATATATATTAACATAATAGTGAAGATTTGTCAATACTTTTTTGAAAAATCATCAAAAAAATCTTAAACATCAATATCCTTGATATACTCGCTACCGTGCTCGGCGATAAATTTCTTTCTCGCAGCGAGATCGTCGCCAAGTAGTGTTTCAAACATTACCTCGGTGAGATAGGGGTCAGCGGGGTCAACGGAAATAAGACGGCGTGTTTCGGGGTTCATTGTAGTTTCCCACATCATATCGGGCTCGTTTTCACCAAGACCTTTGGAACGCTGGATCGTATATTTAGTATTACCAAGCTTTTTGAGGATTTCAGCCTTTTCAAATTCGTCAAAAGCAAAATAGGTCTTGTCCTTTGCAGTAATCTCGAAAAGAGGAGTTTCCGCAATAAATACCTTGTGCTCCTTGAGGAGTGTGGGGAGCAAGCGGTAGAAAAGGGTGAGAAGAAGGGTTCTAATTTGGAATCCGTCCTCGTCCGCGTCGGTACAAAGAATAATCTTTGACCACTTGAGGTCATTGATATCAAACGGGTCGATATTACCCTTGACCTTGCCCTTGATCTCAACGCCACATCCGATAACACGGAGAAGGTCGGTGATGATCTCACTCTTGAAAATCTTCTCGTAAGAGGATTTCAAACAGTTAAGGGTCTTACCTCTAACGGGGATGATGGCTTGGAATTCCGCATTTCTTCCGAGCTTACAGGATGTAAGTGCTGAATCACCCTCAACGATATAAAGCTCACGAATAGCGGGGTCTTTAGAACGGCAGTTAACGAACTTTTCAACCTTGTTGGAGAAGTCCATTTTGCTCTTTAGACTTTCCTTTAGCTGAATTCTTGTCTTTTCAGCAGTTTCTCTTGAACGACGATTGAGAAGCACCTGGTTAGCAAAGATCTCCGCCTCCATGGGATGCTCCATAAAGTAAATCTCGAGATTCTTTTTAAGAAATTCAGCCATTGCTTCATAAATAAAGGTGTTTGTGATGGATTTCTTCGTTTGGTTCTCGTAGGAGGTCATCGTAGAGAAGCTGTTTATAACGAGGCAAAGACAGTCAGCAACGTCAGTGAACTGAATCTTGGACTCGGTTTTATTATATTTGTTTGCATTTTTAATGTACTTGTCAAGCGCGTAAACAAAGGCAACCTTTACCGCCTTGTCGGGTGAGCCGCCATGCTCCAAAAAGCTCGAGTTATGGTAATATTCAAGCTTATTAACGGTGTTGGAAACGCAGAAAGAGAAGTCAGCCTTGAGCTTGTACTCATCTTTATCATTTCTATCGCGTCCCTGTGTTTCAAGATGCCAAAGAACGGGCTCAGTAGCAGCACTTTCTCCGCACATTTCCTTAATGTAGTCGGAAATACCGTGCTCGTACTTAAAGGACTTTTTGGAAAACTTCTTTCCGTCCTCTTCAACATTGAGTTCAAATTCGATACCCGAATTTATTACTGCCTGACGGTGAAGAGTTTCCTCAAAGAAGGAAGCGGGAATATTAATATCCGTAAATACGTCAAGGTCGGGCTTCCAGCGGATAATTGTACCTGTGCGCTTTTCTCCTTTTCCGAGTTCACGTGTTTCAAGTTCAGAAACGGGTTCACCGCGGCGGAAGTGAATGGAGCGCTCATAAGTACCGTCATAGGAATAAACGTCCATATACTCGGAGCTGTACTGCGTAGCACATGCGCCAAGACCGTTGAGACCGAGTGAGTATTCGTATGCCGATTCCTCGTTGTTGTTGTCGTATTTACCGCCTGCATAGAGCTCACAGTAAATGAGATCCCAGTTCCATCTGCCTTCCGCTTCGTTATAACCGAGCGGAACACCGCGTCCGTGGTCGTCAACCTCAATGGAGTGATCCTTATATGCAGTAACCTTAATCACGTTGCCGTGACCCTCACGAGCCTCGTCAACGGAGTTGGAAAGTATTTCGAAAAATGAATGCTCACAGCCCTCAAGACCGTCCGAACCGAAAATTACTCCGGGGCGGAGACGAACTCGGTCAGCTCCCTTGAGCGCCTTGATGCTTTGATTGTCGTATTGGGGTGTAGTGTTTTTACTTTTAGCCATTTTTATCTCCAATTCGATATTAACAAACTATTACATTTTATTATACCAAATAAAATCAATTTTGAAAAGGGCTTTTTGTAAAAAAATCATTAAATATCAACGATTTCTATTGCAAAAGATAGAAAAAAGAGCTATAATATACAATAGGAAATTTTGTTTTTGGAGGTGGCTATGAAAACGGTTGAACTGATAAAAAACAGAATAGGAAATGCGCGTTGTGCGGTGCTTGGATTTGGTGTATCAAACATACCGCTTGTAGAGCTTCTTATCGAGTGCGGAAACGATATTACCGTACACGATAAAAACGATTTTGATAAGCTTGATGCGCGCGCTAAGGAATTCGCAGCTCGCGGTGTAAAATTTGTATGTGGTGCTACTTATCTTGATACGATTGATGCTGATATCATTTTCCGTTCTCCCGGAATACGTCCTGATTATTGTGGTATAGTGGAGGCGGTAAAGAACGGCGCAGAACTGACATCCGAAATGGAGCTGTTTCTTGAGCTAACCCCCGCATTCGTATTTGGCATAACGGGTAGTGACGGAAAAACTACCACAACCACTATTACATATAAATTGCTTGAGAAGTGTTATGAAAATACTGAGACTCAGGTCTATGTCGGTGGCAATATTGGCACACCGCTTTTGTCCAAGGTGGGAGAAATGACCGATAAGGACATTTGTGTCCTTGAGCTTTCAAGCTTTCAGCTTATGACATCAAAGAAGGCACTTGATAGAGCAGTAATAACCAATCTTTCGCCAAATCACCTTGATTGGCATAAGGGTATGGATGAGTATGTGGAGGCTAAAACAAATATATATAAAAACGGTACAAGATTTCTTGTAAGCAATGCCAATAACGAGCTTTGCAGAGCGCTTATTAATAATTGTGATTGCGACACATACGTCTTTTCAGCGCATATATCATTCGAGGAGATGAGGGATGTTTGTCCCAATGCAAAGGGATATGTTTGTCTTTATGAGGGAGGCATCTATTTCCATAACGGTAAAAGTGCAGTTAAGCTTTTAGATACAAGGATGCTAAGAGTACCCGGTAAGCATAATATTGAGAACTATATGGCAGCCCTCGCATTAACGTGGCGCATAGTTGGTGAAAAAACGGTAAAACACGTTGCCACCACCTTCACGGGAGTTGAACACCGTCTTGAATTTGTAAGAGAACTGAATGATGTTTTCTACTTCAATAGCTCAATAGATTCAAGCCCATCAAGAACAGCGGCAGCACTCGGTGCATTTGCCGATCTCGGCGCAAGACCGATTGTAATTTGTGGTGGATACGATAAAAATATTCCTTTTGAGCCACTTGCTAAAGCACTCAAGGATACCGCAAAAGCGGTTATTTTAACGGGCGCTACGGCTACAAAGATAAAAGACACTCTCGAGTCTGAAGGGGTAGAAATCGAAGTACATCTTGAACCCGACTTTGAAAAAGCAGTCAACCTCGCAAGAAAGATAGCAAGTAAGCACGATATAGTGCTTTTGTCACCCGCCTGTGCAAGTTTTGATTCTTTCAAGAACTTTATGGAGCGCGGCGATAAATTCAAAAAGATAGTAAATGACTTTAGATAGGAGAAATATATGGAACTTAAAAAGCTTATAGTAGATCTTTCATCGCTTATGTCCATAGGTGGATTTGAAAGATTTGAAAGAGAAAAGCTGATAAACCTTGTAGGTGAGCATTTTGATGATGCTTATCTCGATAAGGTTGGCAATCAGATTTTTGTAAAGAAATGCGGAAAAGAAAACGCACCCAGAATTATGCTTGATGCCCATATGGATGAAATCGGTATGTATGTTACCGAAATTCTTGACGGTGGATTTTTGAGAGTTACAAATATCGGCGGTATTGATACAGGTATCATGCAGGCGAGTGATGTGATTATATACGGCAACAGTGAAAGACTCTTTGGTGTAGTTGCTTCCACACCCCCACATCTCGCAAGCGGAAGCGGGAAAGATCTTCCTAAAATGGATGAGCTTCTTATTGACACTTGCTTAACTAAGGAAGAATTGGAGAGCAAGATTAGAATTGGCACTCCCGTGGGCTTTGCTCCTAAGTATACGGAGATACTTAATAATAAGATTATGGGCAAGAGCTTTGACGATAAGGCGTGTGCAGCATGCGCTTTGTATGCAACTGCAAACACTCCTCGCGAAGAGCTTGCGGGTGACGTTTACGTAATGCTTTCTTGCTGTGAAGAGGTTACAGGAATGGTAGCGCCCGGCGCATATGCCCTCAATCCTAATTACGCTATGAGTATTGATGTAAATCTCGGTAGAGTTCCCGGTACTATAAAGGAAGAAACTGTTGAGCTTGGCAAAGGACCTTCCATCACCATATCCGCGGTTACCGATAGAAAGCTTACAAAAATGCTTTTCGATATTGCAAAGGAAAAGGAGATACCTCATCAGGCATCCGTTTCTCCCACTCATACGGGAACAAATGCGGTTTCCATTCAGCTCTCAAGAGAGGGAATTCCTACAGTGGATGTTGGACTCCCACTTGCTTCAATGCACACCTATAACGAGATTATATCTCTCGACGATACAAAAACACTCAGTGATCTTATAGTTGCCTTTATCACGGACGAAAAAATTGCTGCAGAATATGGCAAAGGAGGACTTGAAATATGAGATTGTGTGGTAGAGAATTGCTTGAATATCTTTGCCAAAAATTCGGTCCTACAGGCTTTGAGGACGAAGTAGCTGATGCCATTATAGAGCAGCTTGGCAACGATTGTGATAAAGTGGTTAAGGATTCCTTTGGCAATGTTTACGCACTTGTTAAGGGAGAGAGTGATGATAGAGTCATGATCTCTTCCCATATGGACGAGGTCGGCTTTATGATTACCGACATCGACAGTGACGGATATATCAAATTCTCCAATCTTGGTGGAATCGATCCCAAAGTTCTTTACGGCAAGCAGGTCATTATTGGAAATGAAAAAACAAGAATCAATGGTGTTATTGCTGCAAAGGCTATTCATCACAAGAGACGTGAAGATAGATTTACCGTAACTCCTATCAAGGAAATGTATATTGATATTGGCGCCAAGGATGCTGATGAGGCAAAGGAATACGTTAATATCGGTGATTTCGGCGTTTTCAATTCTGATTTTGTTTTCTTTGGTACAGATAATAAATATGCTAAGGGCAAAGCCATTGATGATAGAGCAGGATGCTGCGCTATGATCGAGGTTATTCGTAAAATAAGAGAGAATAATATCACTCTTCCTTTTAACACGTATTTTTGTTTTACAGTTCGTGAAGAGGTTGGTCTCTCGGGTGCAAGAGTGGCAGCGGAGCGCGTAAAGCCCTCTCGTGCAATTATTCTTGAAACAACCGCTATAGGTGATATTGCGGGAGCTCCGGCCCATAAGAGAGTTGCCGACGTAGGAAACGGTGGCGTAATCTCCCTTATGGATAGATCCACTATCTATAACTCCGAGTTCGTAAACTTCACACTTGAAACCGCTAAAAATAATGATGTTAAGGCGCAGGTTAAGAGATATGTTTCGGGCGGTAACGATGCAGGACATATTCATAAGTCGGGCAAGGGTGTAAAATGTGTTGCCATTTCAATGGGCACAAGATATCTTCATTCACCTGCCTGTGTTGCAAGTATGGAAGACTATGAATCAATAAGAGAGCTTGTTTTTGCAATGCTCCAGAATATGAAAGCTGAGGTATAAATTATGTATAATACACTTAAACAAATAACACTTGTTCACGGCGTTTCAGGTCATGAGCATCGTGTAGCAAATACACTTAAAGAGATGATTGCCCCCTATTGTGACGAGTCCTATATTGACGCGCTTGGCAACCTTATTGCCGTTAAGCGCGGCAACGGAGAAAATCCTAAAAAGGTTCTCCTTTGCGGTCATATGGATGAAATCGGCTTTATCGTAAACTTCGTTGAAGATAGCGGCTTTATCCGCGTTGCTCCCATTGGCGGTATTAATTGGGTAGCTTGTGCATTTGGAGAGGTTGTTTCCGATCACGGTGTTCACGGTGTGCTTGTTCCTAACTCAGGCACAAAGGCTAGCGATTTTGCACCCGATCTTATGTACATAGATATCGGTGCGGATAGCAAAAAGGCGGCGGAAAGAAAGGTTAAGATAGGCGATACATTCGTTCTCAAATCAAATCTTTCTAAACTCAACTCTACAAGAGTAGTTGGTAGACCTCTCGATGATAGAGCAGGATGCGGCATTGTTCTTGAAATTGCAAAGAGAATTGCAGCCGAGCCCGTAGCTGATGACGTTTACTATGTATTCAGTGTTCAGGAAGAGGTTGGTTGCCGTGGTTCAAAAACTGCTGCGTTTGCGATTGAAGCGGATGTTTCTCTCACATTTGACGTAACCGGAACGGGCGATACAGCAGGTTCAAAACCCATGGCAGTTAAGCTTGGTGGCGGTGCGGCTATCAAAATTAAGGATATGAGCGTTATTTGTGACTCCGAGATCGTGGACAAGCTTGCTAGACTCTCCAAGGAAAAGGGAATTAAGTCCCAGCTTGAGATTCTTGCATACGGTGGAACTGACACTTCGTCCATTCAAATGACAGGAAGTGGTTGCCGTGCAGGCGCAATCTCCATTCCTTCAAGATATATCCACTCAGGAGTGGAGATGATCGATATGAACGATTATAAGGATTGTATCGACCTTGCAGTAGAATTTATTAAGGAGTAAATTGTGGAATTTTCAAAGCAAATATGGGATCTCGTGAGCGAGGCTGAAGCCGCGCTCCGAGATACCTTTGATGAAATAGACAGAATATCTTTTAGAAACACCCAAAGAGTTATGAATGCCTTTGCCGAGCACCGCGTTAGTGACGCTATGTTTGGCTCAACGAGTGGCTACGGATATGACGATAAGGGTAGAGACGTGCTAGAAGAGATTTGGGCGGACGTGTTCGGATGCGAGGCCGCACTTGTAAGACACTCTATAGCCAACGGTACACACGCGCTTACGATAGGACTTTTCGGTATTCTTCGCCCCGGTGACATTATGCTTTCCGTTGCAGGAAAGCCATACGATACCTTGGAGGAGGTTATTGGAATAGCCGGAGTTCCCGGAAACGGATCTCTTAAGGATTTTGGCGTTGAGTATAAGCAGATCGATCTTACTGAAGATGGCAAGTTTAACTTTAATGCAGTGGGACACGAGCTCAAGGTAAATTCTCAAAAGATAAAAATGGTATTCATTCAGCGCTCCAAGGGTTATCTTAATAGAAGGACTCTTACCGTTGACGAGGTAGGAGAAATGGCGAGATTTGTTAAATCCATATCTCCCGAAACATTTGTGGTAGTAGATAATTGCTATGGTGAATTCGTTGAAGAAAAAGAGCCCGTAGCAGTTGGTGCGGATCTTTGCATTGGTTCACTTATCAAAAATCCCGGCGGTGGTATGGCTGAAACAGGCGGATACTTTGCAGGCACAAAGCGAGCAATCGAGCTTGTAAGCTACCGTCTTACATCACCCGGTACGGGTAGTGAGGTAGGAGCTACAATCGGACAAAATAAGAGCTTGTATAAAGGACTTTTCTATGCACCTCATACAACGGCACAGGCACTCAAAACAGGATATCTTGCCGCATACATATTTGAAAAAATGGGATATAATGCAGTTCCCAAGTGGAATGAGAAGCGTTCCGATATTATCCAAACAGTAATTACCGGTAATCCCGAGATCCTTTGCGCTTTTTGTCGCGGAATTCAGGCAGGCTCTCCCGTGGATGCTTTCGTAACGCCCGAGCCTTGGGATATGCCCGGTTACACCGATAAGGTAATTATGGCGGCAGGGGCATTTACACAGGGCTCATCAATCGAGCTTTCCGCTGACGGTCCTATACGTCCCCCCTACACAGTTTATTTCCAGGGCGGACTTACCTATGAGAGCGGAAAGATAGGCATTATGAGCGCAGCACAAACTGTAATGGATTTGAATAAGTGATATGAAGAATATTTATTTTGATAATAGTGCAACAACACCTATTTGTGATGAGGCGAAAAATGCAATGATAGAGGCTATGGAACACTTTGGTAATCCTTCATCTCTTCATTCCAAGGGCTTTGAGTCCTCAAAGATAATTGCTGACGCAAGAAATAAGATACTCGCATCACTCTTCGTTAGAAACGGTAAGCAGGAGAATCTTATTTTCACATCCAGTGGAACTGAGGCCGACAATCTCGCACTTCTCGGTGTGGCTTATGCCAAAACTCGTAGAGCAAATAGAATAATTACCACCGATTCCGAGCATTCGGCTATTGAGAATACACTCAAAAGCTTGGAAAATGACGGCTTTGAGGTAATCCGCCTTACAACTCGCAATGGTGTGATAAATCTCGACGAATTTGAAGCTGCAATGAATAAGAATACTCTTCTTGTTACAATGATGCACGTAAATAACGAAACGGGAGCCGTTTACAATATCAAGGAATGCTTTAGAATAGCAAAGAGCATCAATCCCGATGTTGTGACACACACTGACGCGGTTCAGTCATATATGAAGATGAAGGTGTCTCCCGTGGATCTTAAAGCCGATCTTGTAAGTATTAGTGCGCATAAAATACACGGGCCAAAGGGCATAGCCGCGCTTTACGTAAGCTCGGACGTTATAAAGAAAAAGCAACTCAAGCCGATCATTTATGGCGGTGGACAGGAGTCGGGCTTCCGTTCGGGAACTGAAAACCTTATTGGAATAGCAGGGTTTGGTGCAGCTGCCGAGATGGGATATAAGAATCTCTCGAGTGATGTTAAGCAATTGCGCGAGTTGAGAGAATATACACTTTCCAAGCTTGAGGATTTGGACGTGCGAGTGAATTTGCCAAAAGGCGAGTGCGCTCCCCACATTATTAATTTAACGCTTCCTTCAATCAAGAGTGAGACAATGCTTCATCACTTGTCCGCTTGTGGAATCTTTGTTTCCAGCGGTTCAGCGTGCTCTTCAAACTTCGCTACCAAAAAGGTAAGCCGTGCGCTTCGAGGATTTGGACTAACTGATGCAGAAGCCGATTGCTCTATGAGAATTAGCTTTTCTCACTTGAATACAAAAGATGATGTTGATGCATTAATCATTGCTTTGTCGGAAGGCATAAATAAATTAGTTAGAATAAATCATTAATAAAAAATCCTGTTTCCAAG
>CANBDB010000058.1 GCA_947367285.1 uncultured Clostridia bacterium
GGAAAAAAGTAATGAGAAACAACACAAAAAAGGGTTTTACCCTTGTTGAGTTGCTTGTAGTAATTGCAATTCTTGCAATTCTCGCAACCGTCAGCGTTGTTGGCTACACCTCATATATTGAGGGTACAAATCTCAAAGTAGACCAAAACCTTGCAGCTCAGCTCAATCATTTCTTGGATGCCTATCAGGTAAACCACAGAGAAGATATCACAGAAGATAACGTTTGGCATGTTACAAATGATATTCGTGAACTCGGTGGACTTGATAAGATTCAAGCACAGTCTGACGATTATCATTTCTTCTTCAAGTTTGACACTGATGAAGATGGCAATTATGTCGGCGGTGAATTTATAGTAGCATCCGACGATGATATTATCAACAAATCCGGAATGCATGCCCTTTGGAATGGTTTAATAGGTGCTGAAGACTACCTTAAACCCGGTTTCTTTAAGGATGAGGAAGGCAATATGTATTTCCTTGTTGACACAACGGGAACACCTGTTGCAGAAGCAGTAAGAGGTTTCTACACATTTGATTTTATAACAGCTGACGTTATTGCAAAATATAATGCAACCGATAAGTTTGATGCTTTCCAAAAAATTGTTGCCGGATTGACATCGGATCTTCAGAATATCAAAGATGCAGCTCAGCATAGTGTATTTGTTACAGTAGAAGGTACAAAGTATCTCAGTGCAACAGGTAATACAAATTATGTATTCCATACCGAAGACGGAATCATTATGGAGCCTTCAGTTAATGTAACAATCTCAACAACCGTTACAGTTCCTAGCAACGTAACACTTTTTGAAGATGGTGCGTTCAATGTTACCTATACCGGGGATGGTGTTCTTGAGTTTGAGGTGTCTGCAGAAGAACTTGCAGGATCTTTGTGCGAAGGTTCACTCCCTGAAGATATTACATTTGTAGTTGATGGTGAGGAGTGGGAATATGTTTGTGGCGATGATACTCAAGATTCACACATCACAAACGGTACTGTAACAAAGGAACTTACTTATTCTAACCCCTTGAAGGACTTCAACATCAAAATTGAAGGCGATGCAACTAAGGTTCACAATGAAGTAACAACTGAAGATGCTACTGCCGGAGACACAACAGAAGCAATCAATAAGATTCCCCACATCGTTTGGGATATCGGCTCTTTTGATTTGACACTTGATGCGTCAACATTTGTAGCAGATGATGAAACAAAGCCCCTTTCTTCTAAGAGAGTAAATTGGTCTCTTGTTGATGCTAACGGCAATCCCGTTGCGGATGATTATTACGCAGGTGTTAAACTTGATGGCAAGACTATCACACTTAGTAAAGTTGGCACAACATATCCTAACACAGAGTACTTCTATGTAAAGGCAACAGTTGCAAATAATGAAGAAGTATATGCAACATACAAGATCGTGCTTTCAGGTCTTGAACACGTTGGCATTATGCTTGACGGTGCTAACACAAACAATACTGCTTCCTCTAACGGTAGTATTGAAGTATTCTGGGGTGAAACCGAGGACGGCAATAGAAACAGTTATACGGTATCTCTCGGCACAAAAACACCTGATGGTAACACTATCAAAGGTTTTACCTATGCTGACACGATTACAATTACAGTTGATGGTAACTATAAACCCGTAAATGCAGGTGTAACAAAACTTGAAACATCATTTGATACATTCCCCGCAAATACAACAACTCAGGCAACAACTATTACAGTAAACGTAGGTGGCTACGTTGAATATACAATCGACATTGACGTAACTTACGCAAGAGTTCTTTTTGCTAAGATGTTTGAAGACCTCAAGTATCTTGGTACAGAGGGAACAATCAGCGTTGCAGACTTGTTCAACCAGATCGGCAGTGTTAGTGATGATGCTGATGTTAAGATCAATGCTTACCTCAGCGCAACTGCTGACCAAGCACTCTCCGAATTGAATCCTCTTCAGGCATATAGCGACAAGCAAGAAGTTTATTTTGATACAGGTAGTGCAGCTTCCTTCAATTTCAATGGTGGCACAATTGACCTTGGACTTGGTGAAGGTGACAATGAAATTGAAATTGTTTTCGTTGTAACTGTTGACGGTGTTCGCGCTTCTGAAAATATCGAATACACAGTTGTAAGTGGTACAAACGTAAGAAACTATAGCGATCTTACAGCGAAGGTAGATACATCATCATATTTGAACAATGTAAATGGTAGTGTTGTTCTCCTTAGAGATATTGATATCCCCTCAACAGCAACTGTAAAGAATATTTCTATCACAAGCGGAAATACATTGTATGGTAACTGCTTTACCTTTGATATTAAGAACGGTATTGATTATGCTAATGGCGAAATGTATGGTATTATCAGACTCGATAGTGCGACAATGTGTGATACAAAGGTAGTTGGCGCTATTTATACGACCGTTCAGTTGGAAGGTGGTAGCACAAAGAAATATAGCGGAAATGCGGTTCAATGCGTTGGTGAGTCAACAATTATTAATAGCTATATTTCTAATACCAGAGCGCCTTTGATTGTAATGGGCACACAGACAACCCTTGAAAATGTAATGCTCTTTGGCGGTAGATATGCAAATATCGACTTTAGAACAGGTACTATCAAAGTAAATGATAGATTAGTAACTATTAACCAAGCCTATGAAGACGTTGTGGGCGGTGGTATCATTCAGTGGATTAAAGATAGCAGTGGATGTAAGATTGACATTACAAGCGGAAGCAGATTGATTCAGTATAACTTTGTTTCAGAAGAGTCAGTTAATCTTAGCGGTGATGCAACAACACTTCTTCCTCAGTTGCATTTGGCATACACTGTAGCTGGCCAGAACTTGGAAATTGATGTTAACTTCAATAAGATGCTTGGCGGTATATTTGGTATGTGCATTAAGGAACACGATCACAATGAAGGATACTGTTGTTCTGATATGTCTTGTTCTCATACAGATGGTAAAAAGTGGCCTTGGGGTGGTTGGATGGTAGAACCTTCAGACTGTAAGAAGACTAATGGCGGAGGAATCAAGCCTGACGATTACGCGGAGTTCTTCTTTACTGATGAGAATGGTAAGCGCTATATCAACTTGGGCGCTATGAATATTTTGTTGCTTGATAGTAACTTTATAGACCTTGGCACCAATAGACCCGCTGATTACAAAAATCGTGAATATAAGTACCAGACTGAGTATGTAATTGATATAAGTATTCGTTTCTCTGTTCTTACAAAGACTGCAGATAATCCTGAAACAAATCCCAAGTATACTGCTCAACAGTTGTTTGAAAATTCTTTGACAGCAGTTGAAGATTATAATCCTGTAGATTATGATTTCGTTGGCGGTAGTATTATTCCTTCCAATATTAAAGGTGAATAATAATGAAGTTGCAGAATAACAAGAAGAAAAGAATTATTATCGCTGTTGTCGTTGCAGTTGTTTTGCTTTTGGTTATTGCTGTAGGAATTGCTGTTGCATCTTTTCTAAACTCTCCTTATGGTGATGTGATAAAACAGCCGGAGACTAATGAAAGTGGAGAAACGGGAATTGTAATGGCAAGCTTCCCTAAACAACAATATTATATAGGCGAAGAATTTGACAGCACAGGTGCCAAAATTCAGGTGTTGACTGAGACAAATGCGAGCACGTATTTTGTTGATTACACTGACAATGGATTGACCTTTAGCGGATTTGACAGTTCAACACCCGGTGAAAAGGTGATTACAGTTTCATACAAGGGCTTTACAACAACCTACAACGTTGTAATTAATCAGTATGAAGGTGACAACCCAGAGGTTACTAAATTTGAAGTGTGCAATATGTTTACTGAGTACACTTTGTCTGAGTGGAACAATGGAGGCCCGAGTGCAAAGAATGCTTTCTATAAGTTCACTTATAACGATGGTTCAACTTATGGCAGTAGGGAAGAGACACCCGTATCGCGTGGTCATATATACGGCTATACAAAAATGGAGGCTCCCGGTACTACTGAAATAACAGTTAAGTACATTGTAGATGGTGTTGAGTATTCAGCAACTGTAACAATCACAATAACCGAATAAAATAATGGGGAGGGAACTCCCTCCCCGGGAAAAACTAACTCGTAAAAAATCAGAGTATTCTGATTTTGATATATTGTTTGATTGCAAAAGAAGACAAAACACAAAAATTAAATTTATTGAAAAACAAAAGGAGATTTATCCCATGAACACACGTAAAGGTTTTACACTCGTTGAATTGCTCGTAGTTATCGCAATTCTCGCAATCCTCGCTACAGTATCCGTAGTTGGTTACACAGCTTACATTCAGGGCGCTGAAGAAGAAGCAGCTAATACTGAATTGAATGCTGCTCATGATGCTATCATTACAGCTCTTACTCTTGACAAACAGGTTGAACTTGAACTTTCTGATGGTACTGTTGCTATTTTCACAAGAAACGGTAATTCTTTCACAGTAACTACTGCAACTGCTATGAGCAAGGACATTGAAGACCTTAAAGGCGTTGAAGCAGAACTTGTTGCTAAGTTGAGCGTTGAAGGTAACATTCTTGTTTACGCATATGATTCCACTTCAACACAGTACAATGTCGAAACATTGAAAGAATACACAGCTCCCGCAACAGAGGACGACGGCTAATAATTAAAACAATTTAACCTTTCACCCCGACCTCGCAATCAGTCGCGGTGTTAGAGCTAAACACATAAGCCCTCAGGCATTTGCCTGAGGGTTTTTCGTATTATAATCGTGCAGACAAGGTAGATTATATCACCAAAAAAGATTGTTGATTTTTAGTCAACAAACTATTAAAGTAATATTTCTCCAAAACTTTCCTCTTGACAAACGAATGTTCTTGTGATATTATGATGTCAAGAACAAATGTTCGTCATGAGTGAAAGCGAGCATTTTATTGAAAAGGGGAGCAGGTGAGGTTGTGTCGAGTGAAAAAAGAGAAGCGGGCAGGGGAAAGTTTGTGCGCACTCCGATAGGAGTTGAGGCGATGTTTTTGCCCGATGGGAGCTTTGTGCCTAAAAAGTTATGGTATGCGGGAAAGAGTTTTGAAATAATCCGCGTTGACCGTGTGCGCAAATACTCACCGTGGCAGGTGCGCGCGGTGGCGACTACGGAATATAGCGTCATAATCGACGATGTAGAAAGGCAAATATATTACGAGCCCGATACAAATCAGTGGTTCTCGATCAAAGAGGTGCGCACATGAGTGATAGAGCGATACTACATAGTGATGCGAACGGTTTTTATGCCTCGGTTGAGATGGCCTTAAATCCCGAATTGCGAGGGAAGGCTGTTGCGGTTTGCGGTTCAACCGAGGATAGACACGGCATAGTTCTTGCTAAGTCCGAACTTGCTAAAAAAGCAGGAGTAAAGACGGGAATGGTAACCTGGGAGGCAAAGCAGGTATGCCCGGATCTAATCGTTGTGCCACCGCAATTTGATTACTATGTCAAATATTCAAAATTGCTTCACGAAATATATTCGCGCTATACCGACGAGATAGAACCATTTGGAATGGACGAGTGCTGGCTCGACGTGACGCACTCGCCTATGAGTGCGATGGAAATTGCCGAGGAGATAAGGCAAGCAGTCAAGGACGAGCTTGCGTTTACAGTTTCTATCGGGGTGTCCTTTAACAAGGTGTTTGCAAAGCTTGGAAGTGATATGAAAAAGCCCGATGCGATAACGGAGATAACTCGGGCGAATTTTAAGGAAAAGGTTTGGTGCTTGCCTTGTGCAGACCTACTTTATTGCGGTAGGGCAACTAGCAAAAAGCTTGCTTCCTTCGGTGTGCAGACAGTAGGTCAACTAGCTAGCCTCAGTACGGATGTATTGAAGCACAAGCTAGGTAAAAACGGTATTATGCTTTGGAATTATGCCAATGGACTCGACACCTCTCGCGTGGCACACGAAACGTACACAGCTCCTGCAAAATCGGTGGGGCATGGAATAACCTGCAACGAGGATCTTAACACACCGGAAGAAGCACAAAAGGTAATCTACGCGCTTTCGCAAGACATAGGAACAAAGCTGCGACAAATGGGACTGCGTGCTAAAGGCGTGCATTTATTTGTACGAGATAACACATTGAATGTGGCGGGATGGCAAGCCTTGCTTTCTTCGCCTACGCAGGATGAGCAAACGATTGCAAGCGAGGCTTTCAAAATCCTTGGGCGCAACTATTTGTGGCAAAAGCCTCTGCGCTCGTTGACCGTTACCGCGATAAATCTTGAAAGCGCCGACGAGCCCGTACAGCTTTCACTACTTTGTGATTACTCAGCGCAGGAGAGAAGAGGTAAGCTCCACCGAGCAATAGACGAGATACACGAGCTATTTGGGAAAAATGCGCTCTTTCCCGCCATAATCCTCGGTGAAAACAAAATGCCCCATGCCACTCATGATGAAATCATTATGCCCGGGTGGATGAATGTTTGAAAAACCATTGAATAAAAGATAATATTTTATTTACAACACTTGAAAAATTTCGAGCCATGTGATATAATAAATAAGTTAATATGGAATATTATGTCTTATGTGAAGGAGATTTTATATATGAAACTTGGAATAATCGGACTTCCCAACGTAGGGAAGAGCACGTTATTTAATGCTTTGACAAATGCGGGAGCGGAGTCCGCGAACTATCCGTTCTGCACTATCGAGCCCAACGTGGGAGTGGTTGCCGTACCCGACAGCCGTCTTGACGTTCTTGCCGAGATGTACAAGCCTGAAAAGTACACGCCCGCCATCATTGAATTTGTTGACATTGCGGGCCTCGTTAAGGGCGCGTCAAAGGGTGAGGGACTTGGAAACAAGTTCCTTGATAATATTCGTCAGGTGGACGCCATCGTTCACGTTGTTCGTTGCTTTGAGGATGACAACATTATTCACGTTGATGGAAACATAAACCCCATTCGCGACCTTGAAACAATCAATCTTGAGCTTATCTTCTCCGATATGGAGATACTTGAGCGCCGTATTGACCGCGTTAAAAAGGCAATGAAGGGCGACAAGACTCTCGCGGCAACTGTTGAGCTTCTTGAAAGAATTTATGCGACTCTTGAAGAGGGAAAATGCGCTCGTACAATGGAGCTTGATGCGGACGAGCTCGAGCTTCTTGGCGATACACAGCTTCTCACTATGAAGCCCGTTATTTACGTTGCAAACGTTTGCGAGGACGAGGCAAATCACGAGCCCACCGAAAATGCTCTTTACTGCGAGCTTAAGGAGTTTGCACAGTCCGAAAACTCCGAGATCATCTCAATTTGCGCACAAATTGAGGCTGAAATCAGCGAACTTGATGCCGAGGAAAAGAAGATGTTCCTTGAAGATATGGGAATCTCCGAAAGCGGTCTTGACCGTCTTATTAAAGCGAGCTACTCGCTTCTCGGTCTTATTTCCTACCTTACTGCAGGTCCTAAAGAGGTACGTGCGTGGACTATCACAAAGGGAATGAGAGCGCCTCAGGCGGCAGGAAAGATCCACAGTGACTTTGAGCGCGGATTCATTCGTGCCGAGGTTGTTGACTTTGACGTTCTTACAAAGCTTGGTTCAATGGCTGCGGTTAAGGATGCAGGCCTTCTTCGAAGCGAGGGTAAGGACTACGTCGTTAAAGACGGCGATATCGTTCTTTTCAGATTTAACGTATAACTAGAAAACAAAAAGCCTGTTGGCATAAGCCAACAGGCAAATTAAATATCAAATAATTAGCGGCTATAAACAACGGGGCTTGTTGAACCAACATCGTTGCCATCAAGGATGAGGCTATCCTTTTCGGCCTTAACCTGCTCATAGAACACTGCAATTGATGTTTGCTGATAAGCTACAGCCCACAACTCGCCAATACCGGCGAATGCAAGTGTACCAACAAGTGTCCAACCGATGAAGCTCAAGTTGAGTTTGAAATATCTCCAACGGTTGCCTGTCATAAGGCGTTCGCTTTCGTCAAGGCAGTCTCTCCAAGTGTACTCGGGATGATCGTTCTTGACGTGGTATACAAGCGCGTAGGAAAGAGCAACGTAAATACCGGGAACTACAAAGAGCAATGACCAAAGTGTTATCTGAAGGGTGCACATAAATCCGAGAATGAAATTCTCAACAAAACCTCTAAAGCCATCAAGGAATTTTTTGATGCTTATATGTCCGTCACCACGTACAAGGTCAAGATTAACCGAAGCGATACCTACACTGATATTTCCACCTATGCCTGCAGCTACGAGTATTTCAACTAATAATACTAAAAACCAAGCAATAACTATAAGAAGAATTTCATTGGCACCGGGTAGAAATGTTATTAAAAGTCCAACAATCGTACCAACCAAAGTAGACGTTATTGCAACTGCTGCAAAAGTGATTACGTATGCAACGATAAAGGAAAGAGCCAAGGTCAAAACTGATTTGAGCCAGTCCTTGCCGAAAACGTTATCATCGAGCAGGTGACGAGCTTGCTCGCGAATCTGTTTATTTGTAAGATTCATTAGAATTCCTCCCAAATTATGTAAACATAGTTATATACATTAATTGTAATACTTTTTCGCCCGATTGTCAAGTATTATTTCTTATTTTATAAAAATAATCTGCCGACATTTGTCGGCAGATGTAAAATCAATTATTCAGCAAAGGGTTCGGCATTGTAGGGCTCGGAAATGTAGCCCTGCTCGCGCTTAAGCTCCTCGTAGAAAACGGCTGTTGATGCCTGAATGTAGGGGGAAACCCACAAAACGCCTATACCACAAGCGAGTGAGCCGAGAAGTGACCAACCGATAAAGCTGAGCTGAAGGCAGAAGAAACGCCATTTGTTGCCCTGCATCATTTTTTCACTCTCGTCAAGGCATTCTCTCCAACCGTATTCGGGGTGATCCGCCTTTATGTAGTAGATAAGTGCGTAGCTATAAGATTTAATGATACCGGGAATGATGAAGAGAAGTGACCAAAGGGTTATGTATAGCGAGTACATAATGCCAAGCTTTACGTTTTCACCAAAGCCGTTTGTACAACCCTCAAATATAGAACCTATCTCCATATCGCGCTCTTTTCTTACAAGGCGAAGGAATGCTGCGTGGAGTCCTACGTAGAGGGAACCTGTAAGGATAAAGGTTGCGATACCGCAGGTCATTTGGCTCGCAAGGTTAAGAACAAGTGATACGATAGCAATAGCGGCAAGGGATAGGAGCCAG
>CANBDB010000059.1 GCA_947367285.1 uncultured Clostridia bacterium
ATAATAATCAACGCGTCAAGCATGTGCCTTTAGCTCAGCTGGATAGAGCAACTGCCTTCTAAGCAGTAGGTCGGGGGTTCGAGTCCCTCAAGGCACGCCATTTGTATGGTGGGATTAGCTAAGCTGGTTATAGCGCCAGGTTGTGGCCCTGGAGGCCGTGGGTTCGAATCCCATCACTCACCCCATGAAAATCCTCGATTTTTTTCGAGGATTTTTTCTTTATATATGTATGTAAAAAAACAAGCACCGTGCGGTGCTTGTTTTTTTATTTTATCCCTCGTGAAATTCTTTAAGAACGAGATCTTTATTCTTTTCAAGTGCCCAACGGATACTCCATTCTCTCGGGAAGATGAGAAGATTATTTCCGCGGTAGTCCTGAACCCATTTGGTATCGGTGTCAAGTGTGAGCTTGGTAGGATCTATCTTTTCATTTTCTATCCAACGTATATACTGCTGAGGCATGGGGCGGCGAATGATATCCACTCCGTACTCGTGCTTCAAGCGGTATTCAAGCACCTCAAATTGAAGCACGCCGACAACGCCGACGATAACTCGCTCCATACCTGAGTTTGGCTCGAAGAACATCTGAATAGCACCCTCTTGTGCGATCTGGTTCATACCCTTGGCAAACTGCTTACGCTTCATAGAATCCTTCTGCTCAACGATTGCAAAATGCTCGGGAGCGAAGGTAGGGATTCTTTCAAACGTAAATTTGAGCGTGGGGTCGCAAACGGTGTCACCAATCGAGAAAATGCCCGGATCAAATACACCGATAATGTCGCCCGCATATGCACAGTCAACTATTTCTCTCTCCTGCGCCATCATTTGCTGTGGCTGGGAAAGCTTTGCAACTTTATTGTTTTGAACGTGGAGATATTCTTTATTTCTCTCAAATTTGCCCGAGCAAATTCGCATAAATGCGATTCTATCGCGGTGGGCTTTATTCATATTAGCCTGAATTTTGAAAACGAAGGCGGAGAATTTTTCATCAAAGGGGTCGATAACCTGCTCCCCTGCTTTACGGGGCAACGGAGATGTAGTCATCTCAAGGAAGCTCTTGAGGAAGGGTTCTACACCAAAGTTATTAAGAGCCGAGCCGAAGAAAACGGGTGAAAGCTTGCCGTGGCGCACCTTTTCAAGATCAAATTCATAGCTTGCAACGTCGAGAAGCTCAATTTGATCAACGAGCGCGCGTCTATCGTACTCGCCAATAAGAGAATCCATTTTTTCAACGTCGGTAATATCACAGGAAATACCCTCAATTCTATTTCGTCCGCTATGAAACTCATCAAATGCGAGAATGGAACGTCTTTCACGGTCAAATACACCCTTGAAATTCACTCCGCAGCCGATGGGCCAGTTCATAGGATAAGTTCCGATACCAAACTCTCTTTCAAGCTCGTCAAGAAGATCAAAGGGATCACGCGCCTCACGGTCGAGCTTGTTTATAAAGGTGAAAATAGGAATATCACGCATAGCGCATACCTTAAAGAGCTTTCTTGTCTGGGGCTCGATACCCTTAGCGGCGTCGATTACCATTACCGCGCTGTCGGCAGCCATAAGCGTTCTATATGTGTCCTCGGAGAAGTCCTGGTGTCCGGGTGTGTCAAGAATATTGATGCAATAATCGTCATATTCAAACTGCATTACGGACGAGGTGATGGAGATACCTCTCTGCTTTTCAAGATCCATCCAGTCACTCGTTGCGTGGCGGTCACTCGCCTTGCCCTTTACAGTACCTGCGGACTGAATTGCGCCTCCGTAGAGCAAGAATTTCTCGGTGAGAGTGGTCTTACCTGCGTCAGGGTGGGAGATTATCGCAAACGTTCTTCTTCTTTTTATTTCTCTTGTTAAATCTGCCATTTTATTTCCTCTTTTAATAAAATCTAAATGTTCACAACATTTCTATTTTACTATATTTTGACACATTTTTCAATATGTTTATCAAAAATTATTAAAAAAAGAAAAGCGGACGGTCAAAGACCGCCCATTTTTCATAGTTTTCTATTCGTAATCAACAACGTCAGCCCATTTAAGAAGGAACTCACGCTCTTCCTCATTACCCTTTACGGATTGAGATGCCGCAACAATGGGCATCCACTTTTGAACGTACTGCTTTGCAGTATCGCTCTTTCTGCAGAATGTGGTAAGGTACTTCTCTGCTCCCTCCTCGTCGCCGTTAAGACAGAACAAAAGGTAGGTGCGCGCTACGTCCGCGGATGCATTACCCTGTGTCGCATGGGACCAGTCGAGGATATACGCTGTACCGTCCTCAGTGATGATGATGTTTGAGGGGTTGAAGTCGCCGTGGCATACTTTATTGTGCTTGGGCATGCCCTCAAGTCTTGTATGAAGCTCATAACGTGTAGTCGCGTCAAGAGTGGAAAGAGATATTTTTCTATTCATCTTGTCCTTGAGCTTGGTGAGAAGCGGAGATTTCTTGCTGTGGACTTCCATTTGAACGTCAACGAGAAGCTCGATGTACTCGTCCTTCTTCTCAGGGTTCTCTTCCATGAGCTGTGCAAGTGTTTTGCCCTCGATATACTCGTTGACAATCGCCCATTTGCCATCAATCATATTTACTCCGAGGAGCTTCGGGATATTGAGTCCTGTTTCCTCGATTCTAGCTTGGTTGAGTGCCTCGTTAAGCACGTCCGCCTTGGAATATTCTTTATCAAACACCTTAACGGTCTTATCGCCGTCACGGTATATTGTTTTATGCTTTCTTTGTGCAATAACTGTCATATTCTTTCTCCTTTACACAGTTTTGGGCATCTCTTTTTCGGTGAAATGCTTGCCGTAGTATGCGTTAAGATACATTTCCTTGATCTCACTCATAAGAGGATATCTGGGGTTGGCACCGGTGCACTGATCGTCAAATGCCTGCTCTACCATATCGTCAAGACGAGCGAGGAAGTCGTTTTCATCAACTCCGTAGTCCTTGATTGTTTCCTTAATCCCAACGCGAGCCTTGAGCTCGTTGATCTTAGCGATAAGGCCTTCAAGCTTTTCTTCATTAGTCTCACCCTTAACTCCGAGATAATCGGCAATTTCCGCATATCTTGCGAGAGTATGGGGGTGATCGTACTGTGAGAAGGTACCCATCTTTACGGGTGCTTCAGCCGCATTGAAGCGGATAACCTCTTCTATCATAAGAGCATTTGCAACACCGTGAGGAAGGTGATGGAACGCACCAAGCTTATGCGCCATGGAGTGACAAATGCCAAGGAATGCATTTGCAAATGCCATACCTGCCATAGTAGCCGCATTAGCCATCTTTTCACGAGCCACAACGTCATGCTGACCGTTGTCGTATGCTCTGGGGAGATACTCAAATATTACCTTAAGCGCCTGAAGCGCAAGACCGTCCGTGTAGTCGGTTGCGAGCATTGCCGCATACGCCTCAATTGCGTGTGTCACCGCGTCGATACCTGATGCCGCTGTAAGACCCTTGGGTGCGGACATATGGAAATCAGTATCAATTATTGCCATATTGGGAAGAAGCTCGTAGTCGGCGAGGGGATATTTTACACCCGTCTTTTCGTCAGTAATAACTGCGAAGGGTGTTACCTCGGAGCCCGTACCTGCGGATGTGGGAATTGCGATAAAGTATGCCTTTTCTCCCATCTTGGGGAATGTGTAAACTCTCTTGCGGATATCGATAAAGCGCATTGCCATATCCATAAAGTCCGCTTCGGGATGCTCGTAAAGCACCCACATGATTTTAGCCGCGTCCATGGCTGAGCCACCACCGAGCGCGATAATTGTATCGGGCTGGAAGGCTCTCATTTGTGCCGCGCCCTCAGTTGCATTTGCAAGTGTGGGGTCGGGTTGAACGTTAAAGAACGTAGCGTGCTGGATACCCATCTGATCAAGCTTATCGGTAATGGGCTTTGTGTAGCCGTTTTGATAAAGGAATGTATCAGTAACGATAAATGCCTTTTTTGCGCCTCTTACGGTCTTAAGCTCGTCGAGTGCTACGGGAAGGCAGCCCTTCTTTATATAAATCTTTTCAGGTGTTCTGAACCAAAGCATATTCTCTCTCCTCTTTGCCACAGTTTTGATGTTGAGTAGGTGCTTAACGCCTACGTTTTCGGATACGCTGTTACCGCCCCAAGAGCCGCAACCAAGTGTGAGCGAGGGTGCGAGCTTGAAGTTGTAAAGGTCGCCAATACCACCGTGGGATGAGGGTGTGTTAAGAAGAATACGACAAGTTTTCATCTTTGCAGCAAAGAGTGCGAGCTTTTCGCCCTCGGTTACCTCGTTGAGATATACGGAGGATGTATGACCGTAGCCGCCGTCCGCAACGAGATGCTCTGCTTTGCTTACTGCTTCTTCAAATGTAGAAGCTCTATACATTGCGAGAACGGGAGAAAGCTTTTCGTGTGCAAATTCCTCGGAAAGCTCAACGCTCTCAACCTCACCAATGAGGATTTTTGTTGCAACGGGTACTTCAACTCCGGAGAGAGCCGCAATCTTGTGCGCGCTCTGACCAACGATCTTTGCGTTAAGAGCGCCGTTGATAATAATGGTCTTACGAACCTTTTCAGTTTCGTCAGCATTAAGGAAATAGCATCCGCGTCTAGCAAATTCGCTCTTAACCTCGTCATAAATGCTATCAAGCACGATTACGGACTGCTCGGAAGCACAAATCATACCGTTGTCAAAGGTCTTGGAGTGAATGATTGAGTTAACTGCAAGGAGAATATCCGCGCTATCGTCGATAATTGCAGGGGTATTACCTGCGCCAACGCCCAACGCGGGCTTGCCGCTTGAATAAGCCGCCTTTACCATGCCGGGACCACCTGTTGCAAGGATGATGTCCGCTTCCTTCATTACAGTGTTGGTAAGCTCAAGGGAGGGTACGTCAATCCAGTCGATAATGCCCTCGGGCGCACCCGCCTCAACTGCCGCCTCAAGAACGAGCTTAGCTGCAGCGATTGTTGAGAGCTTTGCCTTGGGGTGGGGGCTGATAATAATTGCATTTCTTGTTTTAAGAGCCAAAAGGCACTTGAAAATTGCCGTGGAGGTGGGGTTGGTTGTGGGAATTACCGCCGCAATAACACCAATGGGCTCGGCAATCTTTTGAATACCGTATGCCTCGTCCTCTTCGATAACGCCACAGGTCTTTGTATCCTTGTATGCGTTGTAGATATATTCAGCGGCATAGTGGTTTTTGATAACCTTATCCTCAACTATGCCCATTCCTGTTTCTTCAACTGCGAGCTTTGCAAGTGAAATTCTCGCCTTATCCGCAGCGGATGCTGCCGCGAGGAAAATTTTATCCACCTGTTCCTGTGTGTAGGTGGCAAATACTCTTTGCGCTTCTCTCGTAACGGAAAACGCTTCGTTCAATGTTTGAACACTGTCAACTGTAGTGTAGATCTTCTCTTTCATCAATAAATCTCCTTTGGGTTTGCTTCTTTATATAGAATATAATTAATGTCTATTTTATCCGCTTCTTACACTTGTGCGCGTGGTTATCGCGAACTTTGTTAAAAGTTTAACACAAAATGAGAAAAAAGTCAATAGTTAATGCACTAACTTTGTTAAAAATATATCAATTTCGGCGCAATTATTATATTTATATAACTTTAATAATAGTTTTTTGTGCATTTTAACATGGTTTTTACATCAAAAAAAGGCAGGTTTTACCCTGCCTTTTGGTTTTATAGGTTAAATTTCTCTTTTATCATTTGCGCCACTACGTCTGGCTCAAGATTTGTGTTGTCGATACGGAGGTAATTTTCAAATGGAATTTCACCCTCGTTGCTGACGAGTCGGTATCGCTCCTCGTTGAGAAGGCGCTGATTTGACGCCTCGATATCGCGCTTTGAAGCCTTATTCTTAAGGCGGTTCTCGGTCTTATTTCTTTCAAGGCGAACCGCTTGATCGGCAATAAGCTCAACGCAATAGACCTCGTCGAATTTTGATGCAACGCTCATCACGTAATCCCAATCACTAGGCATATCGAAAGCCCACATCATAGTGAAGATCATACCCTGATAGTCACCCTTGATATATTCGTCAAATACTACCTCTCGCATTTTTTGAATAAGTTCTCCGTTGAAATATCCAAAAACGTCAAGTACGGGCTCAATTATCATGTGGTTGTGAAAAAGGCGCAAGTCCGTTATCTTCATAAGCTCCTGCCCCACCGTCATTTTGCCGACAGCACCGCTGCCGACGATCAATACAAGTTTCATACACGTCACCTGCCTTTCAGTGTTTAGGTTAGTATATCACACCAAAATTACATTGTCAACAAGCAAAAATCAGAGAGCCGCAGCTCTCTGATTTTAGTTTTATTCAATTATTTCGCCATTGTTTCAACGATCTCGTGAGCCTTTGCAAGTGCTTCTGCAATCTTGGAAGCATCCGCGCCGCCTGCCATAGCAGAGTCGGGACGTCCGCCGCCCTTACCGCCTGTAACTGCCGCAACCGCGCCAACAAGCTTACCTGCGTGAACGCCGTTTGCTACTGCATCCTTACCTGCAACCGCGATAAAGTTGAGCTTGCCGTGAGCATTTACTGCAAGCACCGCAACTGTGTCGGAGTGCTCAGCCTTGATCTTATCGCCAAGAGTTCTTGCGCTATCAACGTCCATTCCTTCAGCATTGAATGCAATAAGCTTAACACTCTTAATTGTCTTGGCGGAGTTAAGAACACCATCGAGTTTAGAGGACGCAATCTTATTGTTAAGCGCCTCGATCTCCTTCTTAAGAGAAGCGATCTCACCCATAACCGCACCCGCTCTCTTTGTGAGGTCGTTTGCGTTGGGAACCTTAAGCTCTGCTGCTGTCTGCGCAATAAGAGCTTCCTGCTTGCCTATGAGGTGAAGCACACCAAGTCCTGTTACAGCCTCGATTCTACGAACACCCGCAGCAACACTGGACTCGCTTGTAATCTTGAAAAGACCGATATTGCCGGTATTGGAGCAATGTGTACCGCCACAAAGCTCAGTTGAGAAGCTACCCATCTTAACTACGCGAACAGTCTTGCCGTATTTCTCGCCGAAGAGCGCCATAGCACCTTCCTTGCGCGCGCTTTCGATATCCATTTCCTTTGTAACGATCTCGTTGCCTGCAAGGATATGCATATTCACAAGTGCTTCAACCTGCTTGAGCTCCTTCTCAGTAAGAGCCACGAAGTGTGTAAAGTCAAAGCGGCATACGTTTTCGTCAACGTAGGAGCCTGCCTGCTCAACATGTGTGCCAAGCACGGATCGAAGAGCCGCCTGAAGCAAGTGAGCCGCGGAGTGATTTCTCTTGATTGCGTCACGACGAACATCGGAGATATCCGCAGTAACTGTGTCGCCCACGTTAAGAGTTCCATGTGCAACGGAACAAAGGTGGATATAGATACCGTCGGTCTTCTTTGTATCGTATACGTTAAGAAGCAAGTTTTCAGCGTAGATAGTACCGCTATCGCCTACCTGACCACCGCCCTCTCCGTAGAAAGGAGTTTTGTCAAGAACAACGGTGCAGTCGCCCTCGTTTACGCTGTCTACGCTCTCGTCATTAACGAGGATCGCGATAACCTTTGCTTCGCTCTTATATTCAGCATAGCCTGTAAATTCAGTTTTGGGAAGGTCGGCAAGAATGTTCTTGGAATTGTCGGACCAACCGCTGATATTAGCTCTAGCCTCTCTTGCGCGAGTTCTTTGGTCAAGCATAAGAGCCTTGAACTGCTCTTCATCAATCTTAAGGTGATTTTCCTCAGCGATCTCTCTTGTCAAGTCAATGGGGAACCCAAATGTATCGTAAAGCTTGAATACGTCTTCACCTGAAATTGTGTCACTATTTCCCTTCACCGCATTTTGAATAAGGTCGTAGAGAATGGAAAGACCTGCGTCGATTGTAGCATCAAATCTCTCTTCTTCCATAGAGAGAACCTTGCGGATGTAGTCGCCCTTCTCTTTGAGCTCGGGATATGCCTCGCAGCTCTCTGCGATAGCAACGTTCACCATATCAACAAGGAAGGAGTGGTTGATACCGAGAAGCTTTCCGTGACGGCAAGCGCGACGAATGATTCTACGAAGAACGTAACCACGTCCCTCGTTAGAAGGAATTACGCCGTCAGCGATCATAAACATTGCGCTTCTTGTGTGGTCGGTGATAACACGGATGGAAATATCGTTATTTGCATCCGCACCGTAAGTCTTACCGCAAATTGCGCAAACCTTGTCGATAATAGCACGAATAGAGTCAACCTCGAACATGTTATCAACACCCTGCATTACGCAAGCGAGACGCTCAAGTCCCATACCTGTGTCGATATTCTTCTGAGCGAGCTCCTCATAGGTGCCGTCGCCCATATTGTTGAACTGTGAAAATACGTTGTTCCAAATCTCCATGTATCTGTCGCACTCGCAACCGGGCTTGCAGTTGGGATCGCCGCAGCCGTACTTTTCGCCACGGTCAAAGTAGATTTCGGAGCAAGGTCCGCAGGGGCCTGTTCCGTGCTCCCAGAAGTTGTCCGCCTTGCCCATACGAACTACGTGGTCGGGATTTACACCAACACGGTTTACCCAGATATCGTAGGACTCGTCATCCTCTTCGTAAATTGAGGGCCAAAGGAGATTTTCGGGAATTTCAAGTTCTTTTGTGAGGAACTCCCAGCACCACTCAATAGCTTCTGCCTTAAAGTAGTCACCGAATGAGAAGTTGCCGAGCATCTCAAAGAACGTGCCGTGACGAGCGGTGTGTCCAACGCGCTCAAGGTCGGGTGTTCTGATGCACTTTTGGCAGGTGCAAACTCTATTTCTCGGAGGCTCCTCTTCACCTGTGAAGAACTTCTTCATAGGCGCCATACCGGAGTTGATAAGGAGCAAGGATTTGTCATTAATAGGTACAAGGGGGAATGATTTGAGACGGAGATGTCCCTTTCTTTCAAAGAAAGCAAGATACTTCTCGCGGAGCTCGTTAAGTGATGTCCATTTCATTTTTTGTGTTTCCTTTCATAAATAAAAAAAGGTGTACTCTTCCCTTCTGTGAACATATCAACACCTTCTTAGTATTGATTTCATAAATATTCGTATAATAAAAATCCTTATAGACTTCTGTCTTTTATATCGAACTTCTGAACGACTTGTTAATAAT
>CANBDB010000060.1 GCA_947367285.1 uncultured Clostridia bacterium
GCCTATTATAGCATGAGAATTTATGTTTGTCAATAGATTTTTAATGTTTTTCGATAATTTTTTGTTCTTGACATTAAAATAGCCCTCGCTCCGTTATGGAACGAGGGCATATTTTAGTCCTTTTTATCTTTATCAGCAAATAGATTGCACAACATCATAACGATAGGAAACAGAACCCCACCTATTGCATAGACCAACCAAGAGATATGCCAATTGTTTGTAAGGAAACTCCAAGCAAGGTATATTGCCGTCAGAACACCCCAATAGGCAAAGCCAACCGCTTCTTTTACGCTCGTTCTCTTTTTTTCTTTCTCGGTAAAATCTCCTTCTTTAAGGAGCTTTTGCATACTTGCGTTTTGCGTTCCCGCCACAATAAACATTCCTGCGCCTATGCCTGCGATAATCATAAGCAGGGCAAGTGCCACCGCCACGAGCAGCTCATTCTCTGTAAAAGATAATAATACTAAAGGGACAACGGCGAAAATACATACGCACGTTGCGATTATGTTATAAACAACATAAGTAGGTCTAAAAGAGTTTTTCTTTTCAGTAACGAAACCTTTAACACCATACTCAAGTTCAAAAGGAATATTTTTATCAAGGAACGCATAAGGCTGATTCTTAAAACCACAGTAAATATAAATAGGAACTGCACAAATAACGAAGCCGAAAAGAACAGTTAATCCGACTGCACCAGCAATAGCTTCTGTTACGATGGGGTTAGGCAACTCGGCTAATATGCTTAATACCATAATTGTGATTGGAGAAAGAATACACAAGAACGTGGCAAGAGCAATACGCCAAGAGGCGCGTTTTCTCTGTTCAAGATATGTGTTAGCTTCCTCAATAGAAATCTTCTTTACCATTGTGTCTGAAGAATCATCATTTGAAAATTCTTCATCCTCAATTTCGTCTTTTAAGAGATAGTCCGTTGTAACGCCGAACAGAGTACCAAGCTGCAATATCTTTTCTAAATCGGGAATACTCTGTGCGCTCTCCCACTTTGAAACAGCTTGACGGGATACGTTCATTTTGTCAGCAAGTTCCTCTTGCGACCAACCGTTCTTTTTTCGTAATCTGATAATTTTGTCAGCTAAAATCATATAAACACCTCGTTTGAAAATTTCGTAAAGCACCGTGCTTCATCGTGTCTTTATTGTATCAAAAATCACGGTTACATACCACCAACCGAGGGCTTTCAATGTGTCAACCGACAGTTGCTTTTTTCTTTTTAGGTAGTTTCGCCCTCGATCTGAGTGGAACGAGGGCTGTAAGTCATTTTAGAATATACCGGGCAGGATGTTAGCAATTATAAGACCTGCTCCGAAAGAGATACCGTTAGCAACGAGCGAGTACGCGCCGTAGAACAAAACGGGCTTTTCCTTGCCTGTGAGCTTCTTCATAAATGCGGTGTAAAGAGCAGCTTCGATGGCGAATATCGCAAGCTCGAGTATAATGTACCACGCGACGAACGCCCAAGATCCCGAACGGAAATTGATAATATTGAGCAGTACGTTCAGAATGATCTGCGTTACCGTGTTGACTCCAACAAGGAGCAGCAGAGCTTTCTTTCCTCGGAAGCCAAACAACAGCGCTATGCTCATTTCAATGGCTAATCAAACCTCATTTCACAAAAAACACTATAATTGCACAAATGAAGATAAACACCGCTGTTCCGATACTGAAATAAGCAACCTTACGGCTATTGTTCCATTGCATATAGCTTTGGCAAAGCATTGTTACACCCATCAAAGGCATAAAGACGTTTATAGCCTGATCCCAAACATTAAACATCTGCAAAACAGCCAATACAACGACGGATAGGCTTGCAAGAACTGATATTATCGTGACGACCTTATGTAGTAGGGGCGTATCTTTCCAATTTGTTTTACTCATATCTATACTCCTAATTATTCGTGGTTTTTGCTTGATTATAAAACCGTTCTCCTTTTTTATGTGCGCACAGATCGCAGATAACAAACACTCCGAAATAAATCGGTACAGCTATCAAAGAGATCACGGGATATGTCAAGAAGTCAAGTCCGTCAAACGGTGAGTGTATTAAGAACATTGAATTGACGTCATACGCTGCCGCTTCGGATACAAGTGCGTGAAAAACGAGGTTGCAGTAACACCCGATAGCCGCCATTACAAAAATTGAAATGATGATGTTTGCAATGTTTCTTTTGACGTCAATTTTTATGTAGCCGAAGATCGGGAGCAAAAGAATATTGAACAAAAGCGTGGCGTGTGCCGTTATGCTCTTGAAATTCTCATAATCTGCAAGCGTTGGGTTGTTTATAAAATCCACGTTGGCGAACATCCCAACAAGGGTGGAAATGATACCAAACCAAAACAAATAATCAATGAAGAACGATCCAACTCTTGATTTCTTGTTTTTCAAGAGTGCGAAGATCAGAGCCGACCACATCACCACGTTGCAAGGATATATCGGCAAAATCAGATTAGGGGTTTCGCCCAAGTATTCTATCGCATTGCCACCCGACAACAGCTTGAATATAAACGAGCTGTAATGAAACACGATAGTGAAAATCGCGGCAGCTATCAGAATGATATTTTGTGTGCGTTCTTTCTTAACGCATTTTTTAACGAGCCATAAGCCGAGTGCAATTAAGGCTATAAGTATAAAATTGAAGATGATTAGTTTTCCCATATCATTATTTGTTGTTATTTTCTTTCTTTACAAATTTCTTCTTACAGATTATCGCGGCAATGAAGAACGCCAAGCTCGGCAGAAGATACTCAACGGCATCCACGAGCGCGTAAGCGTACAGAGGCGCCGAACCCAAATAACCGCCGGTATTGTATTTATAGGCATCCACGCCAAAGGCAATGGCAAAGCCTACGACCAATAAGGCAGCCACGATATATAGGAATTTATAGATGTTTTCTTTTTTCATAGTGAAACTCCTTTTTCAAAGCTCCTTTCCGCAGTGGGGGCAGAACTTGGACTTGCCAAGCAGAGTATCATTAACCTTGCCACAATGCGGACAACGGCTACCAATAAACTTGTAGCACACAACAGAGCCGAGAAAAATCACAAAAGAAATACCTGTGATTATAACCTCAGCGGTTGTAGCGTAATTTCCATCAAGCAGCTTTACTCCTACAACGCCCAAAGTTATAAAGAGGACGATTGCGGAAATAACCGCTAACCATAAACACAATTTTTTCATAGTCTACCTCGATTATTAACAGATTTCTTTATAAACTTCTGTATTATTTACGGTTCGGTTACAGGTCTAAATGTTTCCATTCTTCCTATGTGTGGTGTGTCTTTGTCGTGTACGTATGTAAAAAAGTATGTTTCTCCAACTTCAAGCATATTACAGAAGGTGCTCGGTGCTTCAAGCTCGGCACGTATTTTTTGCTCACCATACGCCTTTTCAATAACAATAATGCCTTCTGCCGGATCAACCTCTACAACAACTCCTGTTACGCTTGTTGAAATATCATCGGCACGTGCTACGAACCACGATGATTGCAACACGATTAAACATACGAATAAGAGAACAAGCCACTTGCTCGATTTATCGCCTTTCTTTTTCACAATAGAAACAATTTCGATTACCAAAAAAATTATGGTTGCAGGGATAGCAAGCATAGGAATAAGTGCTGCGATCTCGTGAACACGATAATCTATGAGTGTATATATCCCATAAAAAGCAAGTTCTTCTTCCAACAAAAAGAACATCCAAGAAAAAGCAAGTATTCCTAAAAATATGCCTATTCGTAAAGCCTTTTTCATACAGTACCTCCGTTCAAATCATTGCTACCGTCCGCATAGTCAATGACTATCTTCTTACAGTTCGGACAATTATAAGCAACACAAGCTGAACCTTTCATCATAGAAAGTTCCGACAGAACAATCGAGTCTTTATGTAGGAAAGCGCGGGTAAAAAACTTACGTTTTTCGCCCTTTATCCAATTCAACTCTTGCGGACTATGAATAAGTCCTTTTATCATTTCATTATTGCAATAAGGACAGTTCATTTTGTGTCCTCCTTTCAAAAGCAGCTATCAATAGTCGCGCGTTAACAGATTTCCGTTCTTATCATAAATTTCAAGACTTCCATCAACTGCTGTGATAGTATTATGAGTGTGTTCGTCAAGATCGTTCCAAAAATATGCAAGAGTTTTATGAGTATATCCCAACGAATCTTTTGCTAAAACATAGATGCAGAACTTATCACCGTATTTTGCATCATAGCTCACGTTTACGGGAATATGATATGATTGAGTCGTTACATTGCTCGTAATATCCTTTCTGTCGATCTCCTGTTCATTCTTAACGGTAATCAATTCGATTTTGGTTATTGTGACATTGCTATTCGACGCAACCGGCTTTTCATCAAACATCAAATTTCCGTCTATTGCCAACTTACCATTTTTGAGAACATCTGACGACTCTAAATGAGCGTAAACATAAGGGAGATAAAGGGTAAACAATCTTGACACTTCGACATCTTCGAGTTTTTCCGTTTTTGTCGTTTCTCCCGAAACAATATTCAGCATCGGGTAATCATCGTAGTCAATGAACATATTGACCGCTACGGTCGCAGAAAACTCATTTCCATTTCTTTCAAGAGCAACCGTTTCACTTCCAATCTTAACAGAAAGCTGCATATCATCGGTCAAGCTCTTTGGTACTACTTTGAGAGTTACGGGAACGGTATGTGTTTCTGTATTCAATTCACCCAAAGTATAGTCAACACTCGACAAAAGACTTGCTTCTTTTTTGAGCTTTTCATCCACGTTATCGTAAATTGCATTTATATCATTTCGCAGATAGTTCACTTGATTTTGATAGTTTGCAATCGTATTTCGCAAATTTGAGATTTCGTTTGACAAATCGCTGATCTTTATTAAACAGAAAATCATCAAACAAGCCAACACAATGATGGCTGCTATTGACCAATTAAATCTTTTCTTGTTTTCTTCCATAGCTGTTTCTCCTTAAACCAAAGTAAATAAGTATCCAACCGTAGGGCCTGCGAATATCGCAAGATATATGAGCGTGATCCAAGGTTGGTAGTCCACGTAGAACTCCTTGAAAGACAAGCTCCACGGGTGTTTGATAAGCACCCAACCGAACACATCAAATACGATACAAATACCTGCCCATATCGCTCCTGTTATCAGAGCTTCGGATATTGTCGGCTCTGCAAGACCGTTCATATATGCAAAGCCAAATATTGAAAACGATATGATGTTATAAAGCGGATGCCACGGTTTTGTTGCCTCGTATCCCTCGCCCATACCATTCTCGTCCATTGGCTTCATGCCAAGCACGTAAATGTTGATTATGGTATGGACAATGCCAGCGCAAGTTACCAATATATAGCTAATCCAAAACCATAGCATTGACATTCCGAAGCTTTGCATTGATTATCAGTCCCTCCTTGAGCATTTCTCGGCATCAATCGCAAGAACAAGCATCAAAGCGCAAAGGGCGTCCTGCGGATCGTGGACATCGATTACGTAGGTGTCTGTCCAGTTCCAAAGCTCCTTGGATACGGTGGCAATATTCATTCCGGTAGAGTTCATAATAGCATAATCCCACTCGAACCAATCTCCGTCCACGTGCCAACCGTTATAGTCGATATTGAATTGGGGTTTGAAAAAGGTAAATTCCTTGCTGATGCATCCAATATAATTCTCACCAAGATACATTTCAAATTTTGGCAGGAAGGTGAAGATCTTCTCTTTCACACATCCAACCTCATTGCCACTTGCATCATAGATGCGCAACAGATGTCCCCATGCAAGCTCACCCTTTACGGTAAAGGCGGTGTTGCCTGCTTCGTCGTATATATCGTAGCTATCAAACCACGAAAAAAATCTTTGCTTAAATAAAAGCTTCATTGTGTCCTCCTTTATCTGATACTCGTTCTTGAAGAGGTGCCGTCGATCTCATAGGTAAACGCGGCGGCAGGAACAGAAATGTGTATCGCATACATGCTGATGCGCCCGGTGCTCTCACAGTCCTCCGGCTTTCCCTCCGCGTTGACGGTCAGGTTGAGGCTGAGAGTACCGTCATCGTTCATTTCACCGTAGAATTGTGGTTCAAAGAACGGTGCGTGAATCGTACCGCTGACCTTCTCATCCTCCAAATCCACAGACAGATCGCCCACGCGGTATCCCGCGTGCGTTTTGATAACGATATGATAGCTCAAAGTGTTCATAAAATCATCTCTATTCTTTTTCGGGAACGCTATCCTTTCCCTTGATCAAATTGATTTTCTTAAAAAAGTTATATATAAACGGCAATCGGATAAGTCCGTATCCGATCATAGCTCCAACCACGTTGAAGAGTACGTCGTCAATATCCACACTTCCAACGCGCAAAATTCCCTGCACGATCTCAACCACGACCACCATACCGAGAACGGTAAGGGTTACCTTCCAGAAGTTGTCGAGCTTGTGCATGACGCACGGAAGAAGCGCTCCCATCGGCATGAAGAGCACAAAGTTTCCAAGCAGATTTATCACCGACAGATTGCGGAATCCGTTGTGATAGCGCTGCACGTATTCTATGATTGTCTTAAACGGTATAAAATTCGTAAATTGTCTGAAATACTGTGCATACGAATAATGTATCATCGCTCCTCTGCTGAGAAATACGATATAGATCAGTATAAAGCAATAAATCCCAAAGGCTGTCCAGAGTGCAGGACGAATCATTTTCTTCATTCAGGTCGTTTTGTTTACCTCCAACTAAACTGTGAAAAAAGCGTAAGGCAGCAAGTGTCCCCACCCGCCGCCTTAACCAAAATACATTCTATAAAACAAAAAGCGCCCATATGGGCGCATTCGTGCAGTTGCAGTAATGCTGGAGTAGTCACACTTCAGTAACGCTTTGTATGTGAGCCCATAGTTTTGTTTAATGACAGGATGGTTACGAACTGTCATTATCTATTATACTACAAAGTGCGCATTTTTGCAAGTATTTTTCAAGAATTTATACCGAATTGGCTAATATTTTTTAGAAAGGAAAAAACAGCGCAGAGACACTGCCTCCACGCTGTTTTTTGGTGATATTAGTAGTTTTCTTTTCTAACCTCGAAATATGCCTTGGGATGCTTGCATACGGGGCACATATCGGGAGCTGCGGTGCCAACGACAAGATGACCGCAGTTACGGCACTCCCAAACGGTTACACCGCTCTTCTCGAATACTGCCTTCTGCTCTACGTTGTTCAGAAGTGCGCGGTATCTCTCCTCGTGAGTCTTCTCGATAGCAGCAACAGCGCGGAACTGTGCAGCGAGCTCGGTAAAGCCCTCTTCCTCAGCGTCCTTAGCAAAGCCGTCGTACATATCGGTCCACTCGTAGTTCTCACCCTCAGCGGCGTGAAGAAGGTTCTCAGCGGTATCGCCAAGCTCGCCAAGTGCCTTGAACCAAAGCTTTGCGTGCTCCTTCTCGTTCTCAGCGGTCTGAAGGAAGATTGCAGCGATCTGCTCATATCCTGCCTTCTTTGCTACAGATGCAAAGTATGTATACTTGTTTCTTGCCTGAGACTCACCTGCGAATGCTTCCCAGAGGTTTTTCTCGGTCTTTGTGCCTGCAAAGGGATTCTTTGCGGGAGCTTCCTCAATTTTTTCAAACTTGGATGCGGGCACCTTGCATACAGGGCACTTAAAGTCGTCGGTCATTTCTCCCTCGTGAATATATCCGCAAACAGTGCATTTCCATTTAGCCATTTCCTTTGTTTCTCCTTTTATAATTTCTTTATTGATGTCACTTGAGCGATCAGTGTACATAGTATGGAGCATTTCTTCCGCAAGCTCACTGAGCGGTTTGCCGTAAAATTCCTCGTAAAGCTCCTTTATCTCAGAGTTTTCGTGGCTCGAGCGAAGAGTCATAGAGGCATCTCTCTTGTAAAGGCTCTCGATTCTTGCCTTACGGCTTGCATTAGCATCTGCCGCAAAATCACGGGGCTGACCGCCACCGCCGATGCATCCGCCGGGACAGGTCATCACCTCAACGAAGTGGTAGTTCTTCTCACCGCTCTTGATTAGTTCGATGAGCTTGCGAGCGTTTGCCGTACCATAAACAACAGCTACGGTTACAGTGGTTCCCTTGACGTCAAGGCTTGCTTCTCTGATGCCCTCGTATCCGCGAACGGGCTTAAGGTCAAGAAGTGCGCTCGGAGGGACCTCACCCGTGATATAAGAGTATGCAGTACGAAGAGCTGCCTCCATAACACCTCCGGTGTTACCGAAGATCACGCCTGCACCCGATGCTTCACCCATAAAGCGGTCGTAATCGCTATCCTCAAGAGAAGCAAAGTCGATCTTCGCTTCCTTTGCCCAAAGAGCAAGCTCGCGAGTTGTAACAACATAGTCCATATCGCGCATTTCGGGGATACCGAGCTTCTTGCCTGCGGCATTCATTTCCTCGCGTCGAATCTCGAATTTCTTCGCAGTACAGGGGGTAAGTGCTACGTTAACGATCTTCTTCGGATCAATACCCATCTTCTGTGCGAAGTAGGTCTTAATGGTGGGACCTTGCATACCGATGGGGCTCTTGGCAGTTGATACGTGCGGGAGCATTTCGGGATAATAGGTTTCAGCAAACTTCACCCACGCAGGGCAGCAGCTTGTAAACTGAGGCAGGGGCTTATCTCCTGTCGTAATGCGACGAACAAGCTCGCTTGCTTCCTCAACAATGGTGAGATCTGCTGCGAAGTTGGTGTCCAGAACGTAATCGGCACCGAGAGCACGCATAAGGGCGATCATTTTACCCTGCACGAAGCTTCCTTTTGCCATTCCAAACTCTTCACCGAGAGCAACGCGCACAGAGGGAGAAGTGCTGACGATAACGATCTTATCGGGGTCTGCGATAGCCGCCTTCACGTCCGGGTATTCGTAGACCTCGGTAATGCTGGCGGTAGGACAGACGTTTGCGCACTGTCCACAGTGGATACAGATCGCCTTTCCTTCGGTTTGCTCGAAGGAATATGTACCGTGAACACCGATTTCATTCGTGCAGACCTCACGGCATTGTCCGCACTTGATGCAAAGATCTTCTTTGCGGCAGATACTTGGGTTATCCGATTCAATCGGAACC
>CANBDB010000061.1 GCA_947367285.1 uncultured Clostridia bacterium
CTCTAAAATTATAAAATAACTCTTGACTTTTCAAATTTTGGGATATTTATAAAAAATTCTTTACAAATGAATTTATTTATGATATAATATTTTGTCAATATAAAGAAGGGAGGAGAAAGAATGGTTAAGGTCACATCCGTTGATACAAATTCGAGAGCTATGAAAGCCGGAATACAAGCAAATGATATTCTTGTTTCCATAAATGAACGTCAAATTAATGACGTGCTCGATTATCGCTTTCATTTAGCTAACAGACAACTTAATATTTGTATTCTTCGCGGTAACGAAGAACTTATTTTTTCTATTGTCAAGCAAGAATATGACGATATCGGACTTGACTTTGAAACTCCCCTTATGGACAACAAGCATTCTTGCGAAAACAAGTGTATCTTTTGCTTTATAGATCAGCTTCCTAAAGGTCTTAGAAAATCACTCTATTTCAAGGATGACGACTCACGACTTTCTTTCCTTCACGGAAACTACATCACTTTGACAAATTTGACCGAAAAAGACATTGATCGAATTATCGAAATGCACATTTCTCCCGTGAATGTATCCGTTCACACTACAAACCCCGAGCTTCGTGTCAAAATGATGAAAAACAAGAGATCGGGTGAGGTGCTCTCCTATCTCAAAAAGCTTGCGGATGCAGGCATCCACATTTGCGGGCAAATTGTACTTTGCAAGGGGATAAACGACGGGGATGAGCTTCAGCGCTCCATGAATGACTTGGTGTCATACGTCCCCGCATTGCAGAGTGTTTCTATCGTTCCCGCAGGAAAAACAAAGTTTAGAGATAATCTTTTTCATCTTGAAAGTTTTAGTCCCGAAGATTGCCGTAATGTAATTGCTCAGGTTGAGAAATTTTCCGATGAGTGCTTGGATAAGTACGGCACAAGATTATTTTTCTGCGCTGACGAATTTTATATCAAAGGACAAGTTCCACTTCATGATGACGAGTATTATGAAGGATATGCTCAAATTGAAAACGGTGTAGGTATGTTGACATCATTATCAACTGAATTCGGCATTGAAGAAAAATATATTGACGAGTATTTGGAAAAATACAAAGGCCCACGCAAAATATCCGTTGTTACAGGTGTAGCATCAAGCGAACTCATCAATGATATGTGCGGACGCTTAACCCAATGCGTTGAGGGCCTTGAAATCGACGTGCATACAATCATTAACAACTTTTTTGGTCACGAAATTACAGTGTCGGGATTATTGACGGGCACCGACATCTACGACCAACTTAAAGATAAAGAATTATTCGACGAGCTTATTTTGCCCCCCAACGTACTTCGTGCCGAGGGAGATCTCTTCCTTTGTGGAATGAGTCTTGATGAGCTCTCTGAAAAATTAGGTGTGAAAATTAGACTTTCAAGCAATGACGGAGCAGGGTTTATTTCCGCAATGCTTGGAATTATGTGAGGAGGTAGATAAATATGGCAAAACCAATTATTGCTATCGTAGGTAGACCCAACGTTGGCAAGAGTACGCTTTTTAATAAGCTCATTGGCGAGCGACGCTCCATCGTAGAGGATACTCCCGGTGTTACGAGAGATAGAATCTACGGCGAAACCGAATGGTGCGGCAAAAAATTTGTTGTAATAGACACTGGTGGTATCGAGCCTAAAACAAACGATATCATCTTAAAGCAAATGCGTTTCCAAGCGCAAATTGCTATTGATACAGCTGACGTAATCGTATTTATGTGCGACGTGAGAACAGGACTTACCGCTGACGATAGAGACATTGCTACAATGCTCAAAAAGAGCGGCAAACCCATTGTTCCTTGTATCAATAAATGTGATAGCGTTGGTCATGTTCCATTTGAATTCTATGAATTCTATGAGCTCGGCTTTGATTGTGAACCAATCGCCGTTTCTTCAGTTCACGGAACAGGTTCAGGCGACCTTCTTGATGCAGTAATTGATGCACTTCCTGAAAATACCGATTATGAGGATATCGATGACGATAGTATCAAGGTTGCAGTAATCGGAAAACCCAATGCAGGTAAATCTTCCATTATCAATAGATTTATTGGGGAAGAACGTCTTATTGTTTCGAATATTGCCGGTACAACTCGCGATGCAGTTGATACAAAGGTAGAAAACGAGTACGGCAAGTTTACGTTCATTGACACAGCGGGAATCAGAAGATCTTCAAAGGTAAACGATAAAATCGAAAAATACAGTGTCCTTCGCGCCCACATGGCAGTTGAGAGAGCTGACGTTTGTCTTATCCTTATTGATGCCAACGAAGGCATCACCGAGCAAGACGAAAAAATCGCAGGTATCGCTCACGAGGCAGGCAAGGCATCAATTGTCATAGTTAACAAGTGGGATTCAATTGAAAAGGACAATAGTACGGTAAACGAGTTCACTCGTGACATTAATACCGCTCTTGCATATATGTCATATGCTCCCATACTCTTTGTTTCTGCTAAAACCGGTCAGAGAGTTAGAGAGATATATAAGCACATCCAGTACGTTTACGGTCAAACTAATACGAGAATAGCAACAGGTATGCTCAACGACGTTCTCGGTGAAGCTACAATGAGAGTTCAGCCTCCGAGTGATAAGGGTAGACGTCTCAAGATCTACTATATGACACAGGTAAGTGTTGCGCCTCCCACGTTTGTTATTTTCTGCAACGACGTAGAGCTTTTCCACTTCTCGTACAGAAGATATATTGAGAACTGTATTCGTGAAACATTTGGATTCAAGGGTACCCCCATTCATATCATAATTCGTGCGAAGGGAGATGAAGTCTGATGTTTATAGATAAAATACAAATCTACGTTAAAGCCGGTGACGGCGGTAACGGTGCCATCTCCTTCAGAAGAGAAAAATACGTTGCGCAGGGTGGACCTGACGGTGGCGACGGCGGTCATGGAGGTAACATTGTGTTCCGCATTGACGAAGGTTCAAACACTCTCCTTGCATTCCGTTACAAACGCAAGTTTATTGCAGGTAATGGCGGCAATGGTAAAGGGGCTAAATTCCACGGAGCTACCGCTGATGACCTTGTAATTATGGTTCCGAGAGGAACACTCATCAAGGATGCCAATACGGGAAGAATAATCAAAGACCTCTCCGACGATAACGATTTCATCTGCTGTAAGGGTGGCCGCGGAGGATGGGGAAATAAGCATTTTGCAACTCCCACCCGCCAAGTTCCCAACTTTGCGAAGAACGGCACAAAGGGTGAGGAAAAGGAAATTATCCTCGAGCTTAAAATGCTTGCTGACGTAGGTATTATCGGATATCCCAGCGTTGGCAAATCATCCATTCTCGCAAGAATAAGCGCCGCAAAACCCAAAATTGCGGATTATCACTTCACAACGCTTTCTCCCAATCTTGGCGTTGTATCCACAGGTGGCGAAAGCGGTTTCGTAGCAGCGGATATCCCAGGACTTATTGAAGGAGCTGCTGACGGCGCAGGTCTCGGACATGCATTCCTTCGTCACGTCGACCGTTGTAGATTACTTTGGCACGTTGTTGATATTTCTTGCTTTGAGGGAAGAGACCCTGTTGACGATATTATTAAAATAAACACGGAGCTTGAAAAGTACAGTCCCGAATTAGCTACAAGAAAGCAGATTATTGTTGCAAACAAAACCGATGCGCTTGACCCTGAAATTGTTGATGTTAAAGCATTTGAGGAATATGTCGCTAATAACGGTTGGGAACTTCTTTACGTTTCCGCAGCAACAGGTGAAGGTCTTGATAGACTTATCAAGAGATCCGCTGAGCTTCTTGCTGATTTGCCTCCAATGACCATCTACGAGGCCGAATACGAGCCCGAGGATGCATACGTTGGCGGTGGCAAGGATACCACTATTAGATATGAAGACGGCATGTATATTGTTGAAGGCGAATGGCTCTTCAATCTTATGGGTCAAATCAACTTCTCCGACTACGAGTCTCTTAACTATTTCCAACGAATTCTTTATAGAAGCGGTGTTTTTGAAGAACTTGAAAAACGCGGTTGTAAAGATGGCGATACAGTTTCCATTTACGATTTTGAATTTGATTTTGTTAAATAAATAATATGGAGGACAGCATTTATGAATATTTGGCATGATATTGATCCCAATGAAATTACCCCCGAGGAATTTACTGTCGTAATTGAAATTCCCAAGAATTCACAGTGCAAGTATGAGTTGGACAAGAAGACCGGTTTAATTAAGCTTGACCGAGTACTCTACACATCTACTCACTATCCTGCAAACTACGGATTTATTCCCAGAACCTATGCCGATGACAATGACCCCCTCGACGTACTTGTTCTTTTCTCACCCGAGATCTACCCCTTGACTCTTTGCAAGGTTAGACCCATCGGTGTAGTACGAATGGTTGATGGCGGCGATATTGATGATAAAATCATTGGTGTACTTGCAAATGACCCCACGTCTAAAAACTATCACTCAGTTAAAGATTTGCCCTCACATATCTTTGATGAAATTATGCATTTCTTCAAGGTATACAAGCAACTCGAAAACAAGAAGACAGCAGTTAAGTCCCTCTATGATAAGGACAAGGCTATTGAAATTATCACCAAAGCAATTGAGGACTATAAAATTAAATTCCCTGAAAACGCATAAATTTAAAGACCAATGGGTGTGCCCATTGGTCTTTATTTATTAATTTGAAAATGAGATGCCAAAGCTTGTTGCGTATTGATGTGCAAAGGAATTATTATCACAGTAAATCGTCAATCTCTTGGAGCATCCGTCAAAAGCTCCATAGCCGATTGATTGAACTGATTTTGGAATATGTACGGTAGTAAGAGCATAACAACCGTAAAATGCAAACCAGTCTATTTCGGTGCAATCCTTTGGAATAGTAACGCTTTTAACTTTAGAGTCCGCAAATGCTCTTTCTCCAATTTTACGAACGGGGAGCTGACCGATCATATTTGGTATTTGAACACTAGTTTGTTTGCCCAAATATTTGGTTATCGTTATACCACCGTTTTCGACAATATATTCAAACTCGGGTATTGCTTCATTAACAACATTATCCGAGTCTGTATTTTCATCAGTGGATGGTAATTGTGAGTCAGTATTTTGATTTTGATTTTGATTTTCTTTATCGTTAACATTGATTATGGAATTAATTAACTCGCTTTGCTTATTAATCTTATCCTTCAGGATGGATATTTCAGACTCTAAATTTGCCTTAATACTTTCCTCAATTTTGTGATTAATCTCTCTACTGCCCGTGTATACAGCCAAGAACATTACCGCCAAAAAGAGAATTATGGAACTGATGCTTATCGATTTCATAAATATTAAACCTCCGTTACTTTAGTTTTAATAAACTATATTCGTAGCGGAGGTCAATTATTACAGTTTATTTAATTGTATCAAATCTCGGCTCAGTTTTAACAAATGACTCAAGACAGGTCTTGTTATCACTATTCAAGGTTTTAAAGTAGAACACTCCATTATCATAGGTTCTATGTACGGAGAGCTCTTCGTTATAAAGAGCACCCTGCAAAAATGAGAGCATTAATTCCTTTACCAAATGAGTCTCGGGAGAGGGAAGATAATCAACAATCATATTTGGATAATGAGTATTATTCATATGCAAATTATAGTCAATATCACTATATACAATTTTCTTTGTACCAACATATTCAAGGGGGGCATCAAGTGGGAATTTTATTTTGCGCGGCATATCCAGTTTTAGAGATTCTTCATCGATAAAATTATTCTCAAATTTTGTGATGGGCAAAAGTCTCTTTGACTCGACATCTAACAAGCACCAAACAGTTAGGGCATCAGCAATGATAAGGTCTCCTTTTTTTACACAAAAGCTTCTATAAAACGTAAAACCGCGAGACTCTATACCGGTCCAGGTTTCAACAGTAATATCATCATAGGCGTAAGCAGGTTCATAAAAACGCATATAAACCTTGGAAAGAATAAATGCTTGATGAAGTACGTCGCGTATATATTCAAGATTGGGATACATTGTTTGTATATGTTTATTTGTAGTTTCCTGCATTAGCGTTAATATTGCAGATGGAGTGATCTCGCGATTGGCATTAGTATCGTGCCAGCGAACATTATAATTTTGAATGAATTTCATTTTATCTCCTCATTGATAAATCGATAATGTCATTTTACTATAATTTTAAAGAGATTTCAATAGTTTTTTGTAAATCGGTATTTATTGAAATTGAGATAAGCCAAAGCTCACCGCCAAAGCTGAATTCACCTCGTTCATAACACCCTCATCAAGATGCCCCATTTTTTCTTTAAGACGCATTTTATCAATTGTCCTGATTTGCTCAAGTAACACAACGGAATCTCTCGCCAAGCCAAAGTTACTCGCATGTATATCTATATGTGTGGGAAGGTGCGTTTTACTGATTTTTGATGTAATTGCTGCCGCAATAACCGTAGGACTATGCTTATTTCCAACATCATTTTGAACGATTAAAACAGGGCGCAGGCCGCCTTGCTCCGAGCCGACTACGGGACTTAAATCGGCATAATAAATATCTCCTCTTTTAACACTCATTACCATACCTCCAAAATCTGATACAGGTATATTTTCACCAATTTTAAGTATCCCTTAATCAAAAAATCTTAAAATTGTTTTGGCAATTTTTGCTCGCTAATACTGCATCCGATATCAGTATATTTACTTGCAAAATAAGTGTTAAAAAGAGGAGATTTGTCAACTAAAGTCGAAAACGACTTTGCCGTCTTGTAATTTTAGGTAAGCGTCGAATTTCTTTCCGTTTTTCGACGTAAATCCTTGAATTTTTGATGTTCTGCCATTTGTAAGAAGCAACTGAACGTTGGATTTTGAAATAGAACGACCGAGAATATAACCACCAATGGCAAATTTACATCCGGTTTCTCGATAGTTGGAACATCCATAACCGAATTTTGTGCGTTTTATGCGTCCGCCGCAAATAGGGCACAAGCCTACTTCATCACCGACAAAGCCATTATCAGTATCAATTTCTATCGGAACATCCTTGGAAGAGAAGATGTCAGTAAGCTCCTTTTCAGTAAGAGCAATAGCATCCTCAATAGCTATCTTGCCGTGATAAACTTTTTTAAGCGCCTGACCTAATTGACTCGTCTTATACTTGTCCATATTTATGTTCATCTGCATAAGCGACTCAATCATAAAAATGCCGCCGGGCAGGATAGTGTATACGTCCTTGTTTAAGTTAATGTATTGACTGCTTCGGGCATTGTCGATAATACCCGTTCTTGTAGCCTCTGTACCAAGCTCAAGACCCTCAAAAATAGCCTTATAATCCTCGGAGTCGTCGGTGTTGTAGTTATCGTCAGCGTTTTGCTGCTTATCGTCAATAGCAGCTTTATCTTCCTTAAAAGGATTTTTGAGATAGTTATTCAGAGTTTCTATAGTGTAGTGTCTAGGAGGCGCCGTTTCTTTTTCAACGGGCTTGAAATTAATATTTACAAGATCACCCTTGGCAAGCTTGGGAAGTATTTTATCCTTTTGAGTATAGTCATCATACTTTGTCCAACCCTTTTGAAGAATAACAGTACCCTTGATGGAGAAGTCCTCGTAATCACCGACACGAATTGTTATTTCGCTTCGCTCAACTATACACTCTTCGGCGCAAAATACCGCTACAAATCTACGGAATACGGTAGAATATACCTTCATCTCATCAGGCGAGAGTTTACTTGAATCGGGAATCTTATACGTGGGTGTGAGAGCGGAGTGGGACTCGATTTTGGAGTCATCAAATATCTTCTTTGAGAACTTGAATTCTACGGGATAGCCAAGTTTTTTACAGTTCTCAAGAATTGTTTTAACTTTGCCTTGCTCAGTTGTAGCAAGATACTCGGAGTTGGTTCTCGGATACGTCAAATAGCCGTTTTCATAAAGCTTTTGGATGATATCCAAGCTCTGCTTCATTGACATTTTATACTTCTTACCAAGCACGTTTTGAAGCTTGGAAAGGGAATATAGCTTGCCTGGATAAAGGGTATCTTTTTTGCGTTTAACCGCTGTAACAACAGCAGTAGACGCATTATATTTATCGCATAATTCCTGTGCTTTATAAAGCTGATCCTTGGGAAATTTTTCCTTGCCGTTAAGCTCAATTACCTCGCCGTTGGTAAACTCCTTGCTACCTATAATGTAATAAGTTTCGGGCACGAAATTCTTAATAGCCATATCTCTATCGTAAATGGCTTTTACAATGGGAACAATAACTCGTCCGACACGCAAAAGCGTACCAGTTTTGAGCGTAGCATATCTAGTAAGATTTACACCGTACAACCAATCTATGTATGTACGTGCAAAACCTTCATTTGCAAGATTGTGATACTCCGACTCAAGCTTCATCTCACCAAGAGCTTTGGCAACGGTTTGCGGAGTTTGGTCGGGAAGCCATAATCTACGAATTTCCTTGGGTGTTTCAAGCGCATTTTGAATGCAAAGACGAACAATAATTTCTCCCTCACGATCGGCGTCTCCCGCATTGATAATCATATCAACGTCAGGTCTATTGCAAAGTTGCTTGATAACGTTGAACTGTTTAACGACACCCGGATCAACCTGTTTTTTCGCATCCTTTTTAAGTTGGAATACAAATTTTTGCGGGAAACAAGGAAGATTTTCCATTGTCCAATGGTTAACACCTTCGGGCGCCGGATTGTAGTACTCAATATCAGCAAGAGAGAACAAATGGCCAAATGCCCATGTTATAAGGTAACCATTACCTTCAAGGTAACCGTTTCTATTATTCATTTTTCCAATACCCGCACCGATATTACGCGCAAGGCTCGGTTTTTCTGCAATAATAAGCCTCATTTGTTTTCTCCTTTCATTGGGCGTTACCTATTTATTATAACTCAAATAGCCACTTGTGTCAAGAAATAAAAATCAAATTTCAGCACGACATATATAC
>CANBDB010000062.1 GCA_947367285.1 uncultured Clostridia bacterium
CGACTTGCTTATTATAGCACAAGGTCAAATTATTGTCAAGCATTTTTAAAAACTTTTTTGAATTTTTTTACAAAAAAATAACAGCCACCGCAGTAGCGGTGGCTGTAAAGCTTTAATATGGATATTTTTCCGCAGTTGAACCATTCTCAAAAGGGATTTCCAAAACTATTTTGGACACGACATCCGCATATTTTTCGTAGAAAGCATCGGACACTTTGTCATCCACATCAATGAGCATCATTGATGAAACGAACAAAACGCAGGGATAAGCAAATCTATCTGAAAGCGGAAAATCCTCCTCAACGTCGAGGTAGAAGGACGAGAACTCCCCCTGCTCCTGTAGCCCCTTAACTTTTCTATACTGCTTGTCAAGGGTCGAGAGATTACCGCACACAACACCGAGCGCAAAGGGGAATTTGTTCGCAAGCTCCCCCTCTATTTCGAGGATAACGTCCTTTTCGTCAACTCGTTCAATGCTTTCCTTGACAGTTTCAACACCGGACGAGGTTTCGCTACTGGATATAACGTTAGTTTCGGTGAATGGCTCCGCGATACGGGCCATAGATTCATCTTTTTCGAGATCCGTCGAGCCTGAAATTGTTTTGCTCTTCACGCTCACTGTATCATAACTATCCAAAATAGTTTTTTTAATGTTGAGAAATACGGCGTGAAAAATATCCGCGCAGGTGATCTTGCTCAACATAATTAAGAATCAAATCTAACGCTGAGAACCATGAATTCTTCGGGATAAACGATCTTAGCGCCGTAGAGATGAAGACCCTTAACCGCGTCAGCAAAGCGCTTTTCGGGGCGATAAGCCTCAACCTCTGAGATCTGCTCTGCAAACGTAACAGCTCTCTTGGTTCTGAAGAGGCACTGGTGATAATTGTTTTCGTCAACAACTACGTTGTTAGAAACGTAGACTTTGCAGCCGGCGATCTTGCCGAGAAGACCTGATTCGAGCGCTTCCATATTGTCGCTACCGATATCAATTTTTGCCTTGAGTATCATAGCTGCAATTTCGGGTGTAACCTCAAGAACGATATCATTGGGGTCCAAAACACCCTTCTGCATCATTATTGTTTTGAGCGAAATAATGTGATCAATGAGCTTTTCGGCGGTAACGTTATCATCGGTAATGTTGTTGTAAGCTTCACTGTAAAGAGAATAAACGTAAGCATCTGCCTCATTTGCAAGAGCTGCCGCTGCAACTTTCATGGCCTCATCCATGAGCTTGGGGTTGGACTGAGCTCTGTCCACATCATCAATTTGGAAGTTAAAATACTTAGCCTGATCGATTCTAAGTGTTCTTGCAACATCGCTGAGCATTTCGGGCCCACCGATATCGGAGTTCTTTGTGTAATCGGAGATGTTAACACAATCAATACCGCAAATCTTTACAACTGAACCCTGATTTTTAATGTCTCCCTCATAATCTCTGGAGCAGTTCATAACACCCACGTACTTCTTGTCAAGCTGTTTATAGAGATTTTCACTCCATATAGTTGAAATAAAATTTGTAATTGCCATAAAAAATAATCCTTTCTTTTAATAAAATTTTTATAAATTAGTTCCAGTGGCGCATTGATTCTACAATATCGTCATAATGCGCCCTTACCTGCTCACGCGACATTTTCATGACCTCGGAGCGAGAGTAATATCCCCCATCCTCGTGGGAGATGATTGAGCCTGCGGATAATTGACGATTCTTTTTATTAAAACCGTCTATCCTCTCACGTTCAAGCTCGTTTTTTCTTAAATGGAGAGCAAAGCTGGCTGAGAGATTTGCACCCTTTCTAACGTTTTCCCAAATGTGCTCGGGAATCTCAGTGAGATCCAACTCGGGAAAATACGTCTTGAATTCGGAAATCTCATTGTTCATTCGCGCGGTGGCACGATTTTCCTCCTCATGAGCCAAAAGCTGTGCTTTTAGTGCGGTAAGCTCGGTTTCAAGTGCCTCTTTTTCCGCCTTGATAAGCGATAGCTCGTCGGGCAACTCGTTTGCCTCGACCTCCTTGGTTTCGGTGAGTGAATTAAAATCCAAAATTTCTTCACTCATTCGCATCACCTCCTAAAAGCTCCTCTCGGTTGCTGAGATATTCGGCAGGGATTCTCTTAAGATACTGCGCGGGTGTAATGTGTCCACCGGCGAGAAGCTTGTCCAAAATCGAGAGAGTAACAGAAGCGGAGTATGAAGAAGAATCAACTACCTCCACTCTCGCACGAAGAGAGCCTGGCTTTATTGAATGTTCATCGAGCTTTTCGGCAACCAATGCCCCGTTCTCCGCCATCATGGGAACAAGACGCTCTGCAGCGTAATATGAAAGAGTCATATCCGCCCAAATGCAGGCGAGATCCTCAATACACTGATACAGTGCGGCTCTCACGAGCTTTAGTGGGATTTTTGAAGCCTCCTGAATTGCAAGGATCGCACTCGTGTTGTCGGGATTTACGTTACCGAGCGCAGTGTCGGTAGCTCCGCTTAATTCCTTTGTGATGGAAATCACGTTGTCAAGAAAATCAAGATAATCCTTTTGCAATTCCCCAACTCCGAGAACGGTTACTGCGTCGGCAACGTTGGTTGCACCAACGGTGGCGATAGCCTCTCCAACCTCGTTTGACCACTCGGGAATTTTCGTTTTGTCATAGATGACCTTGGAAAATGCGGTGTCGCTAAGGTGCTTCATCACCATCGCATAGGCACGGTTGATGTATTTTTGATTAGCAATCATGCCGGATACAGCGCTCGTTCCGTGAAAACTGTTTTTGGTTGAGTGCCAGTTAAAATATGCTACGGGATAAAGAGCGCAAGGTGTGCGTGCTCGATTGATAACGCAATCGCGAGTGCTCTTTTCAAAGCATACCTTGCCGTCCTCACGCCAAAATTTGATGAGGTACGTAGCCTTTGCCTCTTCGTCTCCCTCAAGCTCGATTGAGGAGTGATCCCCTGCCCTTTCCCTGTCATCACTCTCAGTGGGAGTGATTCGCTGAACGAACTTTTCGGAAATTCCGTTGGCCCTCGCTTCCTTTCTAAGAGAAAAAACACTTGCCCTGCCCGAGAGAATGATGTAGTCCTGACTTTGAATGTCGGGCTTGTTCACGTCCGCAACAAAAAGATTCACACTGTCGATAACGTCGGTTTCGATCTCACCTTCGTATGTTCCGTCACCGTTTTCATCGGGCTTCCAGTAGCAGTAGAGCACACCGTCACCCGTGATTGCAGCGTCGGATACAAGGTTGTAAAGCTTGGAATCCATTTTTGTCTTCTCCCAACGGTATTTCGCGTTTGATTTGAGCGTTGAGATAAGGCGCATAGCACCGACAAGCTCGCTTTCGGGAAGATATGGGAGCGAGTCATCATAATAATTGATGTCAAGCTTGTTTGGGACGACCGAGCAGGTGAGATAATCCGTAACTCGTCTTACAATATTAAAAACGGGTTTTGGAAGATTCCCCGCCGCAATCCCATGCCACTGATCACCACGGTAAAAACGCTCGTTTTGTCGCACCGTTTCATAGAGACCTATGCGTCTTTTGTAGTCCTTCCCTGCTTCGTACTGACTCCAGGTCTTGTTTAATGAATTGTTCATTTGCTTTTTTGTTTCCTTCCTTTCTAAATAATCACGGATAAAAATTAATAGTCCAAGTAACTTTGTATTGAGCTTTTGCGTCTTGCAAAGGTGAATGGCAGCTTCTCCTCGCGGTGTGCGGGTTGAATGTCACCAATACGACTCATCACCGCGTACCGTAGCGCCTCGGGCGCATGAGTTACGGAGTGAGGCTCGCTTGATGCATCCTCGCTTCTCGTCCTGTCGCAAAGCAGGGATTGCATACAGTGGATAAGCACCGCGCAACGTGAGGAAATTTTTAGAGAAGGAGCCTTTTGACCTCGGGTTGAAAGCATGTCCTTGAGGATTCGCCAACCGGGAACTCGCCTGTTGTCAGCGGGAGTCATTGGAGGCATACCGAAAACGGACTGCATGACCTCAAAACCGCTTTTTCCACTGTCTTGACGACGATTCCAAAGGTCGGGCGAGCAAACTGCGTATTCGATTTTTCGATCTCCAATGAAGCGAACTATCGCTTCCGCCGCCTCGCTGAGCGTGAGATTCGATTCCATCAATTCCCCTTCAATGTAGAGCACGCCGTCCGCGCCAATAGCTAAAATCAGTAGCGCGAGCATGTCAAACCCGTAATCGAATGCAACGAAACGCCTTGCGTCCTTGGGAATGGAGCTTGCATCAATTACGTGGAGCTCCTCGTTGAAATCCGAGAAGAATTGCCCCTCAAATACATCCCAGCGACCGTTCAACCACGCGTCGCGTAGCCTTTGCGGAAGTGCCCTAAGCTGCTCAACGTATGATGGGTCGGTGCGTAGGAGCGCCTCGTTGTCATAGACAAGCGCAGGAATGAAGCGATATTCGATAGGGTCTTCAGTTGACCTAAAATCCCTGTCAACAAATAGTCGCTTTACCCACGCGTGCCCGATCCCACCGGGATTGCAGGTGAGATACATGCGCTTTGGGAAATCGTTGACGCCTCGCAATGAGGCCTTAAAACAAGAAAACTGATATTCGCTCAGCTGCGTTGCCTCGTCAATAGCTATTACGTCATATTCCTGTCCCTGATAACGCAAAATATCTCGGTCGGATGAACAGTATCCTAAAAATATCCTGCTCCCGCCCGGGAAAATAATCGCTTTCTCGCCCTCGGAAAACTCGATAAACTCGCCGTATTCCTTGAGAAGCGGCACAACGTGGTTTGATTTCAATTCCCCGAGTGTCCGCCTAATCAATAGACAACGGATGCCGGGATAATTCAAGCAAAGTCCCACGAGTTTTCGCCTCAGCGCCCAGGACTTTCCGCCGCCTCGTGCGCCGCCGTATGCGGTATATTTTGCACGAGAAGCGAAAAATTCCTTTTGCCTCGGATTTGGCACACCCGAAATATTAACTACTTTTTGTTCCCTTGCGTCAGCGCTCATTTTCCGTCCTCACCAATATCGTGTTCAAATATCAGCCGTACGTCCCCCGACGTAAAGGATGCACCACCCTCTTTTTTCTCTCCGAAACCGAGATGCTCCTTCATATAAGCTGATAAAATTGTCGCGCTTTGAGTGGAGTTAAGAGCCTCATCCTCAAAAAGCGAGAGCAAAGCACCGTACTGCTTGGGATATTCGAGTGAAATTCGCTCAAGTTCTGCCGTACCGATCTTCAATTTTCGGCAAAAGCCTGCAAGATTTGGAAAGCGACTTCGTTCCTTCTTGCCTTCAAGTATCACTCGCCCCTCGCATTCCTTTACGTATTCCTCGGCAACTGTAAGAAGTCGCTCGCGTTCGCAAAGGCTTTTAAGAACGGGCGAGAGAGAATCTTTTCGATTATCTTTTCATCCCTATCAATCCCCCTTTCGTGTTAAAAAGCTACTGCACTTTTTGTAATGCTCCAAGCCGACGAGTCGACTAGGAGCGCCTTTTTTATCCGTGCAAGCGAATTTTAACACCTAAAAGTATGCCAAAACCTGCCACGACCTGCCACAACCTGCCAAAATTTCAATGATTTTATAAAAAATCTTGTATTTTTTTCAAAAATGCCTTATAATGTAATCAATAAAGCAACACTGTTGTAATTTCCAAACGAAAGGAGAGCAAAATGACCGACATCCGCATTGCCGAAATCCGCGCCATACCCATATCGAAGCAAAAAAGCTTGATAAATTCGCTCTCCCCTGCCGCGCGCGAGCGCCTCTGTAAAAAAAGAGAGCCGCATTTGCGCCTCTCCTCTATTGTTGCTTATTCCCTTCTTACCGAGAAGGAGCGCGCAGACCTCGACTTCACACCCGCAGGCGCGCCGATTTTCCAAAATCTTGATAAATGCATTTCAATTTCCCACTCACAAAATTACGCCTGCATCGTAGTAAGTGAAAGCAAAAACGCGCGAGTGGGCATAGATGTTGAAGAAAAAAGCTCCACTCCGCGTAATTCAACTCGCTTTTTGACTCAAAACGAGCAAAAAATGCTTGAGAGCGGCACAGCTTACCTCGAAATTTGGACAAAAAAAGAAGCGCTCTTCAAATTCTTGAAGAACGACTCCTTGCCGCTTCCCACTATTGACTCCGCAACCCCCGAAAAATACGGCGCAACACTCGAGACGCGCGAGACCGACGAATATTATCTCACCGTTTGCACCGAAAAATAAGAAAAGGACACAAAATGGAAAAACTCAAAATCCCCTATCCCATCGTGGTCGAGGGCAAATATGATAGAATGAAGCTCCTTGCCGTGTGCGAGGGACTGATAATAAAAACCGACGGCTTCGGCGTGTTCAAAAAGCAAGAAAAAGCGGCTCTCATCCGCGCGCTTGCTCAAAAATCGCCGATAATAGTGCTGACGGATAGCGATGGTGGCGGCAAAGTCATCCGAAGCCACGTTTCCGCGCTCGTGCCGAAGGATAGATTGATTCAGCTCTATATTCCGCGCATCGAGGGTAAGGAAAAGCGCAAGAGCGAGCCGTCAAAAGAAGGAACACTTGGTGTTGAGGGAATGGAAAACGGGCTGCTTTATGACCTCCTCCGTCCCTTTTCCGACACTGAAAATACCGACGCAGCGCAAAAACTTGCCGAAATTGCGAATAACCCCCTCTCCAAAACCGACTTTTTCATAGACGGCATCACAGGCGGTGAAAATTCAACGCAAAAGCGCGACGAGATCGCCAAAAAATTCAATCTCCCCACGGGTATGACCGCAAACGCACTCCTCGAAGCCCTCAAAGTCACCGCCACCTATGACGAATACCTCAAAGCAGTAAATAGAAAAACCGAGTCGAACTAACCGACTCGGTTTTATTTGTTTAATTGTTTGATTTCCTTCGGTTATGCTCCCTGCAAAGCATCTGGCAGTTTGAGAGTTCGGTCTTGCCTCCCTCACACCAAGGTGTAATATGATCCGCCTCCATCTCTTCAAGCGAGTAAGTGGTTTTGGCGCGCTTTTCTGCGACGCAATGCGGGCAAATACCGTTCTGCCTCTCGTAAACCTCGCGCTTTTGATTATCCGTAAAGGCGCGAATATTTATATATTTTTCATTTCCGCTGAGTAAATATTCGTAAATTCCACTCTTTTTAGTAACGTCATCGTCCAGCATAAGTTTTGTCACTTTTGCTTCAAGCTCTGCGGGATCATACACACCGTTTCCGTATTTGTTATAGAGAATGCCCCAAGCAAGTCCGCGCATTTCCTTTCGATACTTTGGAAAAATAGCTTGCGCCCAATTGATTACGCTTTGATAATATTGCCAAAGTGGAGTGGCGTGAGTGTCGTGATGATGCGCCGACATATAATCCTCGATTTTCACACCGTCACGCGACGATATCCAAGAAAGCACCGTTTCAAGATAATCCTGACGATTTACCTCTCCGTTCACGTATTTGTTGCCTATTTGATACGCTGCACAGCCATTTTTTGAAAAATAACGCTTTGCGTCAGAGAGCCACGCACCGGTATATATGGCATTTCTCAGCTCCTGTTTCTTTAGCTGTACACCTGCGATATTAATAATCTCAAACCAATCAAGCTTTTCTTTGTCGTTACCCTCGCATATGTATATCATAAGCTTGTAATCCAATATTTTGTCTTGCTCGGTTTTGGTAAGATTGTGAAACGCGCGCGAATCTATTGAAAAATCGCCCGCCACGTATTGACAAAGGCTTATGGTTCTTTGCTGCCCGTCAAGAAGCTCAAATTCGCGCTCTCCGTCCTCGCTTCTTACCCAATACATAACGTTGAGAGGAAAGCCCTTCATCACCGTTTCGATAACGGCGTTTCTCTCCTTTTCCTTGTATACGAACTCGCGCTGAAACGCGGGGCGGATATTGAGCCTGCCTCCGTAGCCCACGACCCCCTGCTCTGCGCTGTCAACGTACCCCGCCACAACCTCTCGGACGGTTATTTCGTGAAGATTTATTATCATAAGTTACCTCTTTTTTCTTATAAATACTCTTGCATAGGTGTTTTTACCGTTAATAAGAGGGCGAGCATCCTTGTGCCCCAAAAATTCTATACCAACTATTTCTTTTTTGTATCCCGCGGACGCCGCCATACCTAAAATTTCAAACTGATCAGGATTATATTTGTCAAGAAAAGTAACAGGAACTCCCATTTCTCCTTCATAATCGTAGGGTATATCGGTATATGTATTAATGTTAATCGCATCATAATTGTCGTATTTCTGATATATATCGGGAGAATATTTTTGGTATAGAATTAGATCTTCTGTATGTTTTTTTACAGGCAAGCTTGTAAACCAACAAGAAGTTGAAACTCTAACCATTTTTCGTCCGTTTTCAATTTTGTGATATTTTTCTACCGCTTCCGGAACATAAAAATACATTCCCACATTAAAATTCGTATATCCGGTGCGAATTCTATCTGCTTGAAACAACTTAAATATCTCTTTATAGGTTAAAGCATTAGTGTTTCCTATGATGACAAAATCCTTCTTGTAATTAGTGATTTGTGCAACAAACTCCCTGAAAAGCGAAAAGGGGGGATTGGTCACTACCACGTCACACTCCTTTAAAAGCTCAATGCATTCATCGGAACGAAAGTCTCCGCTTTTTAATCTTTTTAATACGTTTTTCTTGTTTTTAAGCAAATATTCAACGTCCGAAAGATCAACCGCGCCGTCGCCGTTTTCGTCAACCACCTCTGAAATTTCAATTTTATAAGGATTTCTTTCGGGAAAAAGAGTTAATTGCTCACACGCAACGGGAGACGAATCATAGCAGGTACAAATCAGCTTTTTCAATCCCAAATGATTGAAATTCAAGACGAAATATTTGAAAAAGTTGCTTTCATAAGGATCGTCACAGTTGCACCTGTCTCTTATACACATCTGACGCTGCCGACGACTTAATA
>CANBDB010000063.1 GCA_947367285.1 uncultured Clostridia bacterium
ATGAATTAATTTTATTGTATTTTGTATTTGGACATTCAGAAGAAGAATCGTTCGAAACGATTGATTCAATGGTTAAAAATAACAATTATCTTAAGAAAAATTATGATAAATTCCATTCTGGATGCCATTGGCAACACTCCACTCGTACGTCTCAAAAAAATTGAAAGCGTATACGGAATCGGAGCAAAACTATATGCTAAATTAGAAAGCTTTAATCCATTTGGTTCAATTAAAGACAGGGCAGCGCTTGCTATCATCAAAGAGGCGATAGATCAAAAACATTTACAAAACAAAATAGGAATAATTGACGCCACCTCGGGAAATATGGGCATATCACTTGCAGCCATATCAAGAATATTTAATTTGAACTGCACAATTGTTATGCCCGAAAATGCATCACAAAAACGCAAGGATTTGCTAAAAACCCATGGAGCAAAAGTGATTTTAACATCAGCTGACGGCGGAATTGGTGAGTCCATAGAAGTAGCGCGAAAAATCTCCAATGAACAAAATGATTATTTCTATACAAATCAATTTGAAAATACAGGGTCCATAGAGGCACATTTTTCCTCTACCGCACCTGAAATAGAACGTCAACTCGGACACAAGCCAGATATAATTATTTCGGGTATCGGAACCGGGGGAACTATAATGGGAATTGCAAAATACTATAAACAAACTACTACTAAAATATACGGTACAATCCCCGGCGATCATTTTGATATTCCAGGTTTAAGGGCGGATATATCCTCACCGATCATAGATGAAAAACTAATAAACAAAGTTATCGCAATCTCCAATAATAATCTAAAGAATATTCAAAATGGCTTATTGCGATATGAGGGCATTTTTGCAGGTTGGTCATCATGCGCAAGCCTTAGTGCTTGCATTGATTTAGCAAAGAATAATGAATTAAATGCGGAGACCATAGTTTTAATCTTCGCTGATAGCGGAGAAAGGTATATATAAATAAGCCGACAGTAACTGTCGGCTTGTTTATTAGTTATAAAAGCTTTGGACATATTTTACTGCGGCCATAGCATCCTTGCCGTAGGCATCAGCACCAATCATATTTGCATATTCTTGATTCAAAACGGCACCACCAACCATAACCTTAATATCCTTGTCATAATCGTGCAAAAGCTTTACCGTTTTTTCCATTGCAGGGAGAGTGGTAGTCATCAGTGCGGAAAGAGCAACCACTTTGCAGTTGTATTGTTTAACTGCTTCAAGTATCGCCTCAGGAGCAACGTCCTTACCGAGATCATATACCTCAAAGCCGTAGCTTTCAAGCATAACTCTAACGATATTTTTGCCAATATCGTGGATGTCGCCCTTAACCGTTGCTAAAATAACGGGCTTACCATTCTTTTGGTTTTGCGGCATTGCCTCTTTTATAATTGAAAATGCCTTACCAGCACATTCGGCACTTCTTAAAAGCTGTGGAAGGAATAATGTCTTCTTTTCAAATCCCTCTCCAACATGATTTAAGGCGGGAATTATGCTATTATTGATTACATCAAGTGGAGATTCTATACTCAATTGCTCTCGAGTCTTGAGAGCGACGTAATCCATGAGTCCCTTAACAATAGCATCACCAAGCGAAATTTCACTTGAATTAACGGGGGCACTCTCAACAACGTCCAAATTCAAGCTGTTAAGAAAATCGTCATATGTAAAATCAGCAATTTCACCCTTAATAAAAGAGTTATAGGAGTTCATTATTTCCGCATTTGAAGGGTTAATTATAGCACAGGAAAGACCATTACAAAGAGCCAAAGAAAGAAAAGCATTGTTCACAACTGATCGGTTCGGCAATCCAAACGAAACGTTTGAAATTCCAAGGCTTGTTCTATATCCGCGCTCATTCAACATTCTAAGCGCATCAATAGTGATGCGCGCGTTATTGACGTCCGTTGACACCGTCATCGCAAGTGGGTCGAATATAATCTCGCCCGAGTCAATACCATAGGTTGAAGCGTGTCTCAGTATACGCTCGGCAATTTCAACTCTTTCATTGGCAGATGCAGGTATTCCGTTCTTGTCCAGTGTTAAAGCAATAACAGCGCCTCCGTACTTTTTAACGAGGGGGAAAATAGCATCCATTGTTTCAAGGTCACCGTTAACGGAATTAATTAACGGCTTGCCATTATAGATTCTCATAGCCCTCTCAAGTGCGATGGGATTATTTGAATCTAGCTGCAAGGGAATGGGGCAAACAGCTTGAACGGAGGAAACTACAGCTCTCATCATGCCTGCCTCATCAATGTCGGGCAATCCAACGTTGACGTCAAGTATATGTGCACCTGTATCCTCTTGATCAATAGCAATTTTTAATATATAATTTAGGTCGTTTTTTCTTAATGCTTCTTGGAAACGTGGTTTTCCCGTAGGATTAATTCTCTCACCGATAATCACAGGGGTATGACCAATTTCCACGGCATTAGTATATGATGACACCAAAGTTATCTCTTTTTTATCATGTGAACGGAGAGGTATGGACTGTGTCATTAGAACAACCTTTCGTATGTATTCGGGATCAGTACCACAACATCCGCCAAGTAAGTTAGCACCGCGATTTGAAAGCTCAATTGCTATATTAGAAAACTCTTCCTCATCAATAGAATAATGCGCGTGACCGTCTATAAACTCGGGCAATCCGGCATTGGGATTGACAATGATTGGTGTTGAAGAAACCCTTGCCATACGTTCTACAATCGGAATCATTTTATCAGGGCCGAGGGAACAATTCATTCCTATGCCATCAACACCAAGTCCTTCAAGCAATGCAACCATAGCTTCAACCGAAGAACCCGTAAGCGTCTTTCCGTTTTCATCATAGACATTAGTCACAAATATAGGCAAGTTTGAGTTTTCCTTTGCTGCAAGCACGGCCGCCTTTGTTTCATAGGAATCACTCATTGTCTCAATTACAATAAGGTCAACTCCAGCGCGCTCGGCAACGCGAACTCCCTTTGCAAATATTTCAATAGCGTCTTCAAAGGGGAGAGTGCCTATCGGCTCAAGAAATTTACCAAGCGGTCCAATATCATAGGCAACAAAAGCATTTTCAAATTTTGAAGCAGCATTTTTAGCACACCTAATACCCGACTCAATTAACTCCTCAAAATTATCAAATTTCAAGCAGTTTGCACCAAACGTATTTGTAGTAATAATATTAGCACCTGCCGCGAGATATTGGCAGTGAATATCTTCAATTACGTCCGGATGAGTCAAATTCCACGTTTCCGGAAGTTCGCCCGAAGTTATGCCTCTTTTTTGAAGCATAGTACCCATGGCGCCGTCGAAATATATTCTATTTTCCTTTATGAGTTGTAAAATATTGCTCATAAATATTTCCTTTCAGTTTATTTTATACCAAGCACAGCAGTTATAGATTTGGAAGGCACCATCAATATTTTATCGGTAAGATCAATTCCAACTGTATTTTTAGCGTCCAAATATGCTAACAAAACCCGCTGAAATTCGAGCGGAAAGTCAGAATATCCGGGACTAAAACGCTTGGTGGTATCAAGCTCTTTAGAAATCATTTCATTAACAAAATCCGCAAAGCTTTCGATATATGCTGATGCTACGGCATCCAAAATAAAGCCTTCCGCGGAGCTTTTAAGATAGCCTCTATTGATAGTTCTATCCACATCAGACCCTGAGCTTACGGCAAAAATAATCACGTTTTCGCATCCGTCTAAAATTGTTGATAGAGAAGACGTAGCCACTATTGATTCACCAATCAAGCAAGATGATTTTTCAATCTTGAGCGGAAGACTTGCATATGCATATCTAAAAGTAGCACAATTTGCAATTTGCTTTATGTATGGCTCAATTTCCGTAATATTAAAATCATATCCCAACCGTGCTCTCAATTCTTTCAAATTGATTCTGAAATCACTCGCGGAAATAACACCACTTTTAATATCCTTATAAATCATTTGATAATATCCTTTAATCCGTTTTGAATTTGGCTAGCCACCTCGGGCTTGTTCATAGAATAAATATGAACTGCGGAAAAGCCATTTTCATAGATTTTTCTTGCTTGCTCTGTGGCATATTCTATACCCATTTGCTTAAACGCAACGGGGTTGTCCATATATTTTTCCATCACTTTCAAAAAAGACTTTGGAATCTCATTGCCCGAGATTGCTCTTATTCTATCAAGCTGAGAAAAGCTTGTTATGGGCATAATTCCTGCAATTATCGGCACTTCAATACCGACTTTTCTTGCTCTATCTACAAAACGGAAGAAAATGTCATTGTCAAAAAACATCTGTGTTGTAAGAAACTCGCATCCGTGATCAACTTTGATCTTAAGATATTCCAGATCTTTTTCCGCAGACTCGCTCTCGGGATGGCACTCGGGATAGCATGCACCTCCCACGCAAAAATCAGTCGCCGACTTAATATCGTCTATTAACTCGTAAGCATAGTGATACTGGAGATTATTCTTATCCAACCAATCGGGAATATCACCGCGCAGAGCGAGTATATTTTCAATACCAAGACCCTTTAACTTGTGAATTTGTGTCTTAACAAGCTCTTTATTAGAAGAAATGCACGAAAGGTGCGCAAGGGAAGTGACACCATAGGATTTTACCTCTTCAGCAATCTTTGCCGTATATTCACTTGTGCCGCCACCCGCACCATAGGTAACACTCATAAACGAAGGGTTGAGCTTGGCAATCTCACGAACCGCACCAGCAACACTCTCATATTTATCATTTGTTTTAGGTGGAAAAACCTCGAATGAAAGCGAGGGAGTTGCACCCGTAATTATTTCAGTTATTCTCATAAATACCTCAATACTAATTATTTAAAATATGCTAACTTAATCTTTTCGGAATTTTCTTCCGAATACTCAATTTCCTCCGAAACTATTCTAGCTACTTCATAAATGTCATTTTCTATGGACAAATTGGCAATAAGCTTTGTGCAAAAAACGGAAAAACTAAGGGAAGAGTAGAATTCATCAATGCTGCAAGCCTCGGAACAGTGTCGGAACACAAAATATGCAAGCGCGCGCGCTAATTGTAAATCCTTGTCCGCAGGGTAGCCAACAAATGTATTTTTGATAAATAAATCTCGATGCGCCTCGTCCAAATACTCAAGTGAAGATAACAAATCAGTCATACGTTCATCATCAATGAATATATCAAAGTAATCGTGTATCATGTCGACCTTTGAAGCAAAACCATTTGTGTTATCCTTGAGAATTTCGTTCACCTTAGTTATTTGCTCAAGGGCGTCAAATTCACAAATATCAGGGGCGCCGTCTATTTCACCCACAATATACATTTCATCAAAATCGTCGGAGTCAAGTATAAGCCTGCAGGCTTCTTCGCAGGACATGCCAATTCCAACCTCTTTTCCGCGATTCGTAAAGTTGTAAAACCTCGGATGCTCACGGCAAATGTCGCATAAACAATCCTCGCCGACATTCAATATTATTTTGCAAAGCCCACTCTCATTGAGGTGTGGGCATTTATCATTCTCGGCAAGAATAAAATGGGGAGTATCGGTAAAATCAATAGTATCTCTAATAGCGGCGGCATACCCGCAGGAGAGGGAATTGTACTTTTCCAACGCAGGTTTATCAACGTCGATTTCCCATCCCACACAGCAAGAATGTTTACACTTATCAGCGATACACTGGAATCTTTTATAATATTTAGGCGCGTAAAGCTTCATATCAACACCTCAATAACTAATCTTATTTCAATTGTACCACATAAAGCATTTATTTTCAATATTTTTTCAAAAACCCCTTGATTTTTTTATTTTTATGTGTTATAATGTCAAAGTCGTCAAAAGACGGCACAATTTAGGGGTATAGCTCAGCTGGTAGAGTACCGGTCTCCAAAACCGTGGGTCGCGGGTTCGAATCCTCCTGCCCCTGCCAAAATGATAAGGACACTTTCGACAGAAGGTGTCCTTATTGTTTTGGAAGGATTGCGCCAAAGGTGGATTCGAAGGGGGAGCGGTAGTGAATGACTCGCCGGTGGCGAGTCAGAGCCGCGACTGACCGAGGAGCGTAGCAAAGCCGAAATCAAAAACTCGGCTTTGCGTCGTAGCGACGAGACTCGAATCCTCCTGCCATAAACAAAATAAAAGTCCATCATCACGATGGACTTTTATTTTTTATTCCTTTGTCGGCGCTGATAAATCTTCTTCATCTTTTGCTTGTGTACGAGATAATATACAATCAAAATCACTACAAAACAAACAAGAGAAATAATAAAAGCTCTACTTAAAACATAAGTTCTCATTATCTCCATAAAATAGAGAAATCCATTTCTTTCAACGTCCGTTTTGACTATAAGGGGTACAGTTGCTAAAACCTCGCCATCCAAGGAGACGATAAGCTCACCAACAGTGTCACCGCTTTTAAGTGGAGCTTTAATCACATCACCGTAGATATACACATTGTAGGCTAAGTCCTCTTGCACGTCAATTTCTTCCGATAAAAATAGTGTAAGATCATTTGCAAGATACAAATTCGTGTCATCCGCGCTTACCGAATATTGAACGGGCATTGTGGTAACCACGTTTTGTGTAGTCAAAATAGTTTGGTTTGAGTAATCATTGATAGCATGTGACAATAGCTGAGTAGAGAAGCGCTCAGCATAATTTTTATTATCATCATTGGATTTAGCATTCATCACGATAGTGAGGTATGAAAGCTCCTTGCTTTGATAAAACAATACCGCACAATCACCGTCATTTCCCGAACCCGTATTAAAGTTTGACATACCTTTATATGATGCGAGTAATGAGGATCTATTGTTAATAGCTGTCAAAGAACAAGTAGCACTCTTTGAAATAGAATAAGACTTTGTCGCAGCCATAGCAACAAAATACTCATTTTTTGACATATATTTCGCTAAAATCGCAATATCGCCAATGGTAGTAACCATTTCGCTGTGATACATTCCCGTAACGTTTTCATATCTGGTAGCGGTCATTCCAAGCTCTTTTGCCTTTGAATTCATTTTTTCAATAAATTCAGTCATACTGCCGCAGGTAGCAATTGCAAGAGCTTGCGCCGCGTCATTAAAGCCGCCGCACACGGTAGCATAGAGAAGATCCTCAACGGTGAGCTTTTCGCCTGCCTTGAGCCCCATAAATCTACCTGTAACACCCTTAATCATTTCGCTTGTGATTGTAACGGTTTTGTCAGCTGAAATGCCCGACTCAAGTACTACACAGGCGGTCATAATTTTCACAGTAGAAGATGGAGAAATCGGAAGATCGATTCCATCCTGAGCCATCACTAAATCGTACTCAAAGTTATAAAGATAATATCCATCCGCGCTTGCCTCATCATAATCAAGCTCAAAAGCGACAGCGGACATAGAAAAAGATGAAAACAACACTACCGCAATAATAACAAGCGCCACTATTTTGCGAATCATTGTTTTCACCTCATCCTTCAAATATTAAAATACTTTTTTGTAGCTTCAATATCACATAAAATTTGTGTCTTTAGTGCATCTACATTTTCAAATTTCATCTCGTCACGGAGCTTGTAGCAAAACTCAACTTTAACATTTTTATCATAACAATCTCCGTCATAATTAATCAAAAATGTTTCCACATTTTGGCTCGCGGTGTTTTCAACCGTGGGGCGCACGCCTACATTCGTAACGCCGTAATATTGTTTATCATCAACGGTGCAAATTGTTGCATAAATTCCGTTCTTAAGAATTAATTTTTTGTAGTTTACGTTTTGATTGATTGTTGGAATACCAAGCTTTCTACCAAGTGCCTTTCCGTGTACAACCGTTTCGGTAATAGAGTATCTTGTTTCAAGAAGCTCGTTAACCTTTTCTATATTTCCTTCTGAGAGCAGGGAGCGTATATATGTCGAAGAAACAACAGTTTCCTCAGTTTTAAGTAACGGAACAACTGTTGCGTTATCCTGCATCAAATTTTTAAGCATCGCAGCATCCCCCGATGCCTTAGAACCGAATCTAAAATTCTCGCCGCATACCGCATGAACACAACAACATCCATTTTGCAAAACGTCGAGCACGAAATCACTTGGGGTAAGGGATTTCATCTCGTTGAAATCAGCAATAATTGCATACTGTAAGCCAAGCTCGGAAAACACATCAAGCTTTTCGTTGACGGAGTATATTTCGTCTTGAGATTTATACAAATTAGAGTCAAAAAACCAAGCGCCCGCGCATAGTTCCTCAAAGGAGTGCTCAAGTTCATTTTTCTTTTGCAATACGGCATCAACAAGTTGACGGTGTCCGATATGAACACCGTCAAAATCGCCGATACATAGCACGATGGGATGGGGGATAGAAGCCACCTCGGCTCTTGTCCTTAAATCTATAAATTTCATGTTATATTCCAAGATAATTTTTAAGTAAAGTAGCGAGAAGCTCGTCTCTATCAAGCTTTCTTATAAGCGCACGAGCATTATTATGGTTAGTGATATAAGTGGGGTCCTCTGAAATAATATAACCAACTATTTGGTTTATAGGGTTATAACCTCTTTCGCTTAAAGCCTGTCTCTTATACACATCTGACGCTGCCGACGACTTAATAGGTGTAGATCTCGGTGGTCGCCGTATCATTAAAAA
>CANBDB010000064.1 GCA_947367285.1 uncultured Clostridia bacterium
GTATAATGTATATATTATAATAATTAGGAGAAATTATGCCAAAATTTTTTGTTAGTAAGAATCAAATAGATGGTGAATTCATTAATATAACCGGTGAAGATGCACATCACATCTCCCGCTCGCTTCGTATGGCTACAGGCGAAAGAATTGTTGTATCGGATGGCGAGGGAATGGATTATGATTGTCTTTTAGAACAATTCAATCCCGCTACTGTTGTTGCGCGTATAATTAGCAGCAAAGTTGCTGATGCTGAAATGCCTGTTCGCGTGCATCTATTTTCAGCGCTCCCAAAAGGAGAAAAACTCGATTTAATTATTCAAAAATCGGTTGAGTGCGGTGTTTTTGATATCACTCCTTTTGAAAGCGAAAGATGCGTGGTTAAAGTGAAGGCTGATGCCGAAGAACGTAAAACTGAACGCAGAAATAAAATAGCGATTGAAGCAGCCAAGCAGTGCGGCAGAAGTATCATACCCAAAGTAAATTCAACTATTAGTTTTCAAGATATGATTATCAGTGCGAGCAAATCAAATCTTGTATTGTTTTGCTATGAGGGTGAGGGTACATTACCACTTGGAGCTGTATGTAGAAAAGCGAAAAGTGAATATAAGATAGATGATATTGCTATTATCATAGGAAGCGAAGGTGGTTTTTCTCCACTTGAAGCAGAGAAGTGTAAGGATGCAGATTTTAGCATGATTGGACTTGGAAAACGAATTCTTCGCGCCGAAACTGCCGCTATAGCTGCGCTTTCCTGCCTTGTTTATGAATTTGAATTGACATAAAATGTAAGTTATAGTGATTTATTGCTCAAAAAGCACAAAAAAATTAAAAAGATTTAGAGAAAATATCAAAATACCTATTGAAAAATAACAAAAAATGTAGTATGATATAGTATAGTATGTACAAAACATTATAACTAACGAATGAGAGGTTATTTTTATGGCTAATAGATTATTTCAGGGTGTAGTGCATCAAATGAGAGATGCGGTTGACCGCGTTATTGGTGTAGTTGACGAGAACGGTGTTGTAGTTGCTTGCTCTGAACTTACTAAGATTGGCGAAGTTAGACAGGGAGTTCAAGAAGAGATTTCTTATTCTAATAAGGCATTTACTTTGCTTGGCAATACATATAGTCCTATTACAGCAGGAACCAAGTCCGAGTATTACGTTTTCGTTGAAGGCGAAGACAAAATGGCGGAAAAAATTGCTAAGATACTTGTTGTTTCCTTTGCAAATATCAAGAATCTTTATGATGAAAAATATGATAAGGGATCCTTTATCAAAAATATCATTCTTGATAATATCCTTCCCAGTGACATCTATATCAAGAGCAAGGAGCTTCATTTTAACACTGAAGAAGTTCGCATCGTATTCCTTGTTAAATTCTACGGAAGAACTGAAATGATGCCTTACGAAATGCTTCAAAATATGTTCCCTGACAAGACTAAGGACTATGTTATCAGCATTGGCGAGCAGGACGTTGTTCTTGTTAAGGATATTAAGCCCGGTACTGAACGCCGTGAAATCGAAAAGATGGCAGCCGGAATTGTTAATACTCTCAATAACGAATATTATGCAAAAGTAGCTATTGGTATTTCTACCGTAGTTGACAACATTAAGGATCTCGCTAGAGCTTATAAGGAAGCTCAGGTGGCTCTTGATGTTGGAAAGGTATTCGAAACCGAAAAGAACATCATCAGCTACGAAAACCTTGGCATAGGAAGACTTATTTATCAGCTTCCTACTACAATGTGTGAAATGTTCCTTCAGGAAGTTTTCAAGAAGGGAAGTCTTGACTCTCTCGACAAGGAAACACTCATGACAATTCAGTGTTTCTTTGAGAACAACCTTAACGTTTCTGAAACGTCTAGAAAGCTTTTCGTACATAGAAACACCTTGGTTTACAGACTTGAAAAGATCCGCAAGCTTACAGGTCTTGATTTGAGAGAATTTGAGCATGCAATCACATTCAAGGTTGCTCTTATGGTTCAAAAATACCTCAAGTCCATATCTGCAAAATATTAATCTGTATCTATGAATTTAAGCGAAACGGAAGTGCGTTCTGTTTCGCTTAGTCCATTAATATAGCATTAATTCAAATTATGACGAAAGGGAGAATAATATGAAAAATAAGATATTATTATCAATATTAGCACTACTTTTGTTAGTTGCTATGATAGCTTCTTTTACCTCGTGCTTCCGTTGGAATATTGTCGACAAAACGACAACTGACAGCGGTAACAATATTACCAATCCTGACGAAACTACGAGAGATCCTATAGACTATACAGATACTTTTTTCCTCGTTGATTATCTCTTCAAGCATATGTCAATTTTCGACATTGACTATGAAACGGCTATGCTTTCCGCAATTCGAGCTTACGTTGAGGCAACAGGCGATAAGTACGCAATGTTCTATACTCCCGAGGAGCTTGACGCGCTCTTTACAGAGAATAACGGCGATCTTTACGGAATCGGAGTACAGGTAATTTTCGATTATGACGAGCATTGTATGGAGGTTGTCCTTATTATGCCCGATTCTCCCGCTCAAATCCAGCTTCAAATTGGAGATAAGGTTACTCACGTTATCGTTGAAGGCGAGAAAATCAGTCTTGCCGACGTTGTAGAAGCAAATAAGGCAAAGATCAGAAAGATCTATCCCAACTATACCGAGGAAGAGATTAACATTGCCGCAGGAAACGAAACTATGGACTATGCGGTATCAAATCTCAAAGGCCCTGAGGGCACTAAGGCTAACTTTACTGTTTTGAGAGACGGTGTTTCCACCGACTATAGCATTACAAGAGCTAAGGTTAAAACCGTTTCCGTTACTTGTAAAAAATCTATTAAGGATCCTACCGTAGGAATTGTATCAATTCAGCAGTTCGATATGACAACCCCCGTACAATTTAAGGAATGTATGGATAAGCTCATAGCTGAGGGTTGTGACAAGTTCGTGTTTGACGTAAGAAATAACCCCGGCGGAGATCTTGCATCCCTTGTTGCAGTTATGAGTACAATGCTCAATAGTGGTGACGTAATTCTTTCAACAAAGGATACTTCGGGCAAAACTGAGGTAACTAAGGTAAAAACAGTAAACTATTCTTTGAATAGCGGATACTCAACTTGCAATGTTACCGAGCAAGATATTGGTAAGTACCGTGGCTATGATTTCGTTGTTCTTGCAAATGAGAATTCAGCAAGTGCTGCGGAACTTTTCACATCAGTTCTTCGTGATCACGAACTTGCAACAATAGTTGGTACTAAAACCTATGGCAAGGGAAGTGTGCAAAGCATTTACGATCTTAGTGTTCAGGGTGAAGGTTACTACGGTGGCCTTAAACTCACCACAAAGCTTTATTTCCCACCCTCCGGCGTTGGATATAATGGCTTAGGAATTGAGCCTCACTATGCGGTTGAGCTTGAAGGTGTTGCGGCAGAAACTCACTTCTACAAGCTCACTGAGGATATTGATAATCAGCTTCAAAAAGCTGTTTCACTTTTAATTGATTAAGAAAATTATTTACTATATAGATTGGAGATTTATTTATGGCAAAAGCAAAACAAATGTTGTATACAAAAGAGGGCTTTGAGGCTCTCGTGGCAGAGCTCAAGGAGCGCCAAACGGTAAAACGCGAAGAAATTAAGGAAGCAATTGCAACAGCTCGTTCTTTTGGTGACCTTTCCGAGAACTCCGAGTATGATGCAGCAAGAAACGAGCAGGCGCAGAACGAATCCAGAATTCTCGAGCTCCAAGCACTCATTGATAACGCTCTTATTATCGACGAGACAAAAATTGACTCCAGCGTTGTAAGCATTGGTTCTACAGTTAAGGTATTCGATACTGATCTTGATGAAGAGGTTGAATACAATATCGTAGGCTCTAATGAGGTTGATCCTTTTGCAGGTAAGATCTCCGATCAATCTCCTATTGGTCACGCACTCATGGGTAAGTCTGCAGGTGCTGAGGTACTTGTAAGCACACCTGCAGGAACCATTACTATGAAGGTTCTTGAAGTTTCCAGAAAGTAATTCAAACGGAGGTTCAAATGACGGACGTTAACAACATTAATGAAAATATTATAGTTGATGAAGAAAAGGAGTTAAACTCCATTCTTCAAATTAGACGTGATAAGCTTGCTGCACTCAAGGAAAGCGGAAACGATCCCTTTGAGAAGGTAAAGTATGACTTTGACACATACAGTGTTGATATCAAAGATCGTTTTGATGAATACGAAGACAAGGACGTTAAGATCGCCGGTCGTATTATGAGTCGTCGTGATATGGGTAAGGCAAACTTTATCGACGTTATGGACGGCAAGGGAAGAATTCAGTGCTATATCCGTATCAATGATATTGGTGAAGAAGCTTTTGAACAGTACAAAAAGTGGGATATCGGTGATATTGTTGGCGTAAGCGGTAAAGCATTCAGAACAAGACGCGGCGAAATTTCCGTACACGTTTACGAAATTGAGCTTCTTGCAAAGAGCTTGCTTCCTCTCCCTGAGAAGTTCCACGGTCTTAAGGACACTGACCTTAGATACAGACAGAGATACGTTGACCTTATTATGAACCCTGAGGTTAAGGATACCTTCGTAAAGAGAAGTTTGATTCTTAAGTACATTAGAGAGTACCTTGATGGCAAGGGCTTCCTTGAGGTTGATACACCCATTCTCGTTCCCCTTGAGATCGGTGCTTCAGCTCGCCCATTCAAAACACACCACAATACTCTTGATATGGATATGTATCTTCGTATCGAAACAGAGCTTTATCTCAAGAGACTTATAGTGGGTGGTATGGATAAGGTGTATGAAGTTGGACGTATCTTTAGAAACGAAGGTATGGATACAAAACATAACCCCGAGTTCACATCTATCGAGCTTTATCAGGCATTTACCGACTATAAGGGTATGATGGATCTCGTTGAAGAGATGAACAAGATGCTTGCTGAGAAGGTTTGCGGTTCTACTCTCATTACTTATCAGGGCAAGGAAATTGATATGTCCAAGTGGGAACGTCTCACAATGGTTGAAGCTGTTAAGAAGTATGCAGGCGTTGACTATTATGATTGGAAGTCTGATGAGGATGCGCGCGCTTGTGCTAAGGAACATCACGTTGAAGTTCCTGCTAATGCAACAAAGGGTACAGTACTTGTTGAATTCTTTGATGCATATGTTGAAGAGCACCTCATTCAGCCCACATTTATCTATGATTATCCCGTAGAAAACAGCCCTCTTGCTAAGCGCAAGCCTGAAGATCCTGCATTTACTGAGAGATTTGAGTACTTTATTAATGCAACCGAGTTCGGTAATGCATTTAGTGAGCTTAACGATCCTATTGATCAGAAAGAACGTTTTGAAAAGCAGGTTGCTGCTAAAAAGAAGGAGGAGCCCAACTGCAATGCTGAGGTTGATTACGATTACGTTACTGCACTTGAATACGGACTTGCTCCCACCGGTGGGCTTGGCTTCGGTGTTGACCGTCTTGTAATGCTTCTTACAGACTCCGCATCAATCCGCGACGTTCTCTTGTTCCCAACAATGAAACCCCTCGCTGAATAAATAAAAAATATAGCCACTAAATCACGATTGTGATTTAGTGGCTTTTCTTATTGAATTATTCTTCTATTTCCATCAACATTTCCTTGGATTCCTTGATAATGAATCTATCAAGCAATACAAGGTAGGAGGGAAGAACGAAGAGTATTAAGAGTATTGCACAGAATGCACCAACACTCAGCGTTTGAAGAATTGCTGCTACCGTGCCTGTCATAAAGAAACCGCATACAAATGTAACAAGCACGAGAATCAATGACGAAGTGAGAATAGCATATGTTGCGCGTGTCATTACAACGGGAAGTGCTTCTTCAAGCACGTATTCCTTACGAACCTCGCGGTAGTAAGTTGTAAAGAGGATCGCGTAGTCGATCATTGATCCCATCAATATGCACTGTACCAAAATAAGTGCTATGAAGAACATTGGAGAGTTTGTTACTGCCATTACGCTCATCATTGCAAATACTGCACACTCAATTACGCATATGAGTAGGAAGGATACGGAAAGTCTTCGGAAGGACGCGTAAACTACAATGAACACAGCAACTGCAGTTACAATTGAGATTATGAGATACTCTTGGTCGAATGTTTGAGATACCTCGTAAGACATTGCGGAATTGCCAACCAAATAATATTCTCCCGTCAATTTGTTATCAAGCAAATCAGTAAGGTCAACGTAGAATTTATTAATTTCGGGAGATTCAAGAACGTAATCTACCGTGACAATCATTCGAGAATGCTCGGGACCAACAAGCTGAGCAATGCCATCGCTCATCATTGTTTTTGCCGATTCAAACTCAGTAAGCATTGCCTCATCAAAATATGATGAGAAGGCTTCATTTGTAATTATTTCTTCGGATAAGAAGATAAAGAAGTCATAGAGGGGAATTCTTGTGTTTGACATATCCATCGTATTGCTTCTTGACATTATATAGAGTAGAGTCAAGTTTTCCTCGGTGAACATATCCGTATTAGCCATGCTGCCAAAGAGATCTACAATGTCGGCAGGTGTGAGTTCTTTATTGGATTTAACTGCATCGTAGATATCAAGGAGTGTATTGAGCTGCGCACCTTGTTCATTTCCTACAAACTTATCGGCAATAACCGAAAGATCCGAAATAACGCCAACAAAGTCTTCCATAGTCATTGAAGTAACGGGCTCAATCTTGAAAACCTTTTCGATCGTCTCAGCATCTACACCAAGAACACCTGCAATTGTTCCGAAAATTGTGCTAGCAAAATTCTTATAGTTGATATTTTGCAACTGTTTAATGTAGAACACACTTTGAACAGTTTGCGCATCTACATCGAACATATTAGAGATTTCTTCGACTGTGTACTTCTCATCGCTCGTAAGAGCATTAACAAGATCACCGAGCTGAGCTATTTGAGCCTTAGAGGATTCATCAATCATAGGAGCAAACATCTCGTTGTTAATGAAGTCATCTGAGGAAATAAAGGTTGCAAAATCAACAAAAGTCATTCCTGTTGTTTCAAAACCGTATTCGCATAAATAGAAAAGTGTATTAACGAAGGTCTTATCAATACCAAACATTCCCGCAACGTCATCAACGGACATTTCCATACCCAATGTATTGGCATAAGCTTGTATGGAGGTAACGTGCTCGTCTTCAGAGAGCTTATTGATAATTGAAGACATCATTTTTTCGTCTTCATTCTTATATACTATAACGATTATATCATCCTGAGGGAAAATATCGGTTACAAGACTTTCTTCCGCATATGAATATTCTATTACAGTTTGAGCTTCGAGAATAATTACTGCTATAAGAAGAATAAATCCGAGTACTGCTATAACCTTTCTGTTCTTAAAGCTAAAACGACCGATAGAAGATACTATTTTTTCAAACATCGTCTTCACCTCCGTCACGCACAAGCTTTTGCTGCTTTATGTAATCCTTTTTTGTTTTATAGAGCAAGTCACTAAACTTAATAATGAGTGTTGGCATTACAGTAAATACCGTGATAAAGCTCAAAAGAACGCCCTTAGCAAGAACGAGGCCTATATCACGACCGATAGTAAAGGACATCAAGAGAAGAACCAAGAGACCAACAACTGTTGTAAGAGCACTACTCCAAATAGAGCTGATAGAGTTTAAAATAGCTCTTGCCATAGCCTGCTTACGGTGTTTTCTACCGAGTAAGTCATATTCCTGCTCATAACGGTGAAGGAGCATGATTGAATAGTCAACGGAAAGAACGAGCTGCATTACAGCGGCAATGCCAAACGTAATGTCAGAAACGCTTTCAAACATAATATTAGATCCCATATTGATGAGTACTGCTACACCTATTGAAATAAGCAAAAGCGCAGGCTCAAGATATGATCTGCAAAGCAAGAACAAAAGAACAAGCATAATTGAGAGCGCCATAGGGAGCAAGATGTCAAGGACGTCCATATAGCCGCCGGAATAATAGGTATATACCGTATATTTATCCTTAAAATGCTTTTCCATACTGTCCACTACCGCGCCAACCTTATCAGGATCACCCGAGTAATCAGTATTTACCATATACATGGTATAAGTTTTGGTGTTGTATTCGGAGCTCTCAAGGTCATAGTCGATGGATGAAACTCCTTCAAATTCCTTTAGCTCCTCCAATATTTTGATTTTTTGTGTTTCAGTCAAGTTCTGAAACATAATCTGAAAGGAATCCTTGAGATCCGCTGCAGGGAACTCCGAATTAATAATATCAAGACCTTTTCGCATATCCGAATCAGCTGCAAGATACTTGGTATTATCCGTGTTAACTGTTACAAATGGTATCATACAAGCAAATACAATTGCAAGAATAACACTCAATGTAAAGAGCAACACTCTCTTTTCAACTAAAAAATGTGCCAATTTTTTCATTGATTTACTACCTTCTATATTATTTAATTTTTTAATAGATTATTATGCTTAATAAGCATTATCTTCCAT
>CANBDB010000065.1 GCA_947367285.1 uncultured Clostridia bacterium
TTTGAGGCGCAGTTTTATGAACACTGCAACACCACCTCATGGTTTGTGCGGGAGGGCCAAAAATTCTCCAACTATCAATGGGAGACAAGTCAGACTTGGCTTCTAAAAAGTCGATTTTTTCCAAGGCACAAAATTCCCTGATTTGCTCAACAACATCGTATGTATCGGGAAATTCCATCCGTGTATCACCGAACAGAACCTTAAACTCGTTATGTGGCAAAGCGCGCTGCACTAAATCCAAAGCCACCACACTATCTTTTCCGCCCGAAAAAGCAACATAAAACACATCCACTTTGTTTTTATATTCAACAAAGGTATTATAAATCTTTTTTATAGTATCCTGGACGAGTTGTTCCATGATATCACGATTTTTTTCCACCATTGCTGGAACATCTACAAAACGAAGTGGATACCCATCTGGTTCAGGAGATTCTACTAAAATGATTTCAGGGGCTGTGTAGCAAGAACCGCCTTTGGTTTTAGCGACCAGTCTACCTCTATAATAGTAGTTGTTTGCCTCTGCCCACATATACGGGAAAGTATCGTTTTTGTCATAAATCCAATATCGGTCAAATCCCAATATGTCTAATTCTCTATAATATACCGGGCGAGGTTCTTTTGAAAATGTCAGCGGCATTGGGGTTAACACATAACCGCCAGTTGCTGAGTCCCATTCATATGTATACATAATTCATTATCCCTTCTGGTTACGGATCTGTCTTGCCTTTGTCATAGCAACATCGAGTTCCTTGTAACTTCTTCTTGTTATTAAATTAATATCGGCAAGATAGTTTAACGCCGCTGTCTTTTTCAGATCAATACCACTACCCGCGAGCGCGTGGGCACAAATATCCACAAATTGTGTGAAATTACCGTCTTTTTTAGCAACAGCTCCTGCAACATTGTTCAGTGAAATTCCGTTATTAACCAAGCAGAACTTCTTACTGTAATGTAGCAAGTAGCTTTCAAGTAAGAACTCATTCCACTCATAGCCTACATTGGGGAATACAAGGAAGGAATCAACATCCTTCACAAGAATGTATCCACTTGACAAATAGGTCTCCAATGCTTTATCTGTTGCTTCAATGTCAAATTCAATCTGGTCTTTGGCAACGAAGAGGGTTTTGCTTACACGCACAGACTCCTCTGCCAACGCCCAGAAATAAATAGTTGTGTCAGTTGCTTTAGAGAAATTATAAAGGTCTGTGTCGGAGAACGGGGTGTTGTGTTTTGCATAAAGCCGGAACACATCAGCCATGCTTAAATGAGAACCATATGTACTAATGACTTCTCCATCGAAATCGAAACGTTCTGCCATAAATTGAGACAACGCATTTCGAATACCAAGCGGAGAAAGATATAGATTGTTCTCAATAAAGATCGGCATCTGTTCCTTTACATGATCAAACACCTTTGACCAAATTGCATAGCCATTCTCTTCAATCTCTTTGTTGAGAATTTCAGCAATTCTGTCACCATCAGATTCAGAGAACTCAAAAATATCAATATGGTAGTAATGTTCTCTCTCGTTCATTAAGAATTTGGAACCAATTCTAATTTCGCGATAGATAATATCCTTTGAAATATGGGAAAGCCCCTCATAAACCTCATCATAAGAGAGCGGTTTTCCAGCTGCAAGCATAAAGTCCTCGATTTCAGCTGAGTGGTCAAGCTTTACAGTCTTTTCTGTGGACATAAAATCGCTGTGGAAATAATACCTTCCTTGTTCTGATGTATGTTCAATATATGCTTTTAGCATCTGTTCGTCTGTGAGACTAAAGCAGTACGCGAACGCATCAGCTAAATCAGAAAAAATAGCCTTATAGTAAAGAACTTTATTTCCAGTAGCAAACTTGTTTTCAATGTAGGCAAAAAGTCGTTCTTTGGTTCCGTTATCGATAATGCCTTCTGCGGGGAAAAGTCTGTCTTTATATAGAATACCACAATACCTCAAACGGACTTCGAGTTCCTCATCGGAGAACATCAACTTTTCATCATACATATCCTCGTATGTATCACGGAAGTTCTCTAAGTCAATGGAGTCAAACTGCATTCCGCTTTGGTAGCGACTCATGAGTACACGGATGAAGGCGCCCTTGTCGTAGTCGTTGGGTTCAGAGGTTTCATGCTTTTGCTCAATTATAGGCTGATCAACGGCTGGTATAGCATTTTTGGCGAAGGTATAGCGTTCTTCAGAAAGTTTTGTAGCCCAAGAGATTCTGTCAAGAAACTCGATCAATTCCTCCTTTGAACAAATAGAAGCAATCATTGCCAAAATATGATCGACAGTGAGGCCTTGTGGATCATCGAACACTTTGGATATAGGGTATAGTTTGTGATATATCTCAGGATTCTTAACTTCCAATTCGGTGTCCGAGGTGATCTGTGTCTCACGTCTATCTACTTCAGATATATAATCTCGCATTTTTCGAAAAGCCGCTGAGAAGCGATTGTGCTGTTCTTGATTGTGCTTGATAAATTCTTTATTGGAAAGCAAAACATCAATTGATGCGAGTATTTGCGCTGTATTATTTGAAGTTAAGGAGACACCTTGAATGCTATGTTCCTGCGCATATGTTTCTGCTGAACGAATGGAAGAAACATAACTACGAATAGTAGCCTCAGCCATTCCTTTGTTTTGCATCCAAGAAATAAATCCTCTTTCAAAGCCATCGCTTTGAATGGGGCAATCAGTTTCACTTTTTTCTGCCACATTTGTTAAGCTTGCATCGGTCGGACAATCATCTGAACACACAAACTCAAGTTGTTTTTTGCCAACAACATATATATCCACGTAAGCTTTAATACCTTTCTTGAAGGCATCGTTAAAAATGTCGTTGATTTTCTTCCCAAGTGGACTGGATGACGCATATCTGATTTGCAGCATTTCAACATCTGAATACTTTTCAGAAAAGTTTACGCTTATGAGTTTCGCTTGATAGAATGCTTTGTTAATTAAAACGATAATTTCACACGCTTCGCCTTTGGCTAAGGAAACCCCCAATTTTTGCTTTAATTCACCAGAAACCGCTTTAGGCACCGTTAGACCGGCTGTTAGTAAAGATTTGTCAACTGTTTTGCGAATAATTGCAGCCCCTCTTTGGATTGAGATATGATCGTGCTCAGAAACCGCAGAACCTTCCGATGTGGACTCTGTTGTAGCTGAATCTTCATCAGCTACCATACATGTATCGGCAAGAGTACTCGACAGTGATTCCAGAAAAGTTTTATAGTATATATGAGCTTTATCAAAAGTTTGAGCAATGTTTCGTTTGATAACTCTAAAAAGTCTATTGTTAGACATTTTTCTACAAGCAAAAACAAAAGTATTGACATCTTCCATGTCCCAAAAACTAATTTTACTTATGCCGTGCTTCTGTGCATATTCAGAACATTCATCGAGGACGGAAACCACACTGTTTGGATGAATTTTCAGCTTTCCTTGGCTGTTGATCCAATCTACAAATTGAGAACGTTTGTTAGACATATTTGCGTTTTCGCTCCTTTCCTCGATTTGCTGTTGTGCACAACTTAAAATCGAATTAAATTCAAGTGGAAATTGACTTTTCAATTCCACCATTTTTTCAAAGAAATGACTTGCACCTGGGAGCCCTTTTTTTCCGTTCGTGAGCAAATAATCCATTTTGGACATTTGAAGAGCTATTCCATTTTGATTTCGAAAAAGGTCATTTATAACCTGACCACTACGAATGGCTCGTTGGCGTAGCTTGTCAGATAATTCTTTTATAATTTCTTGTTTCGGGGTTCCATTTGAAACTTTTTCGCATGCATCAATAAGAAGAGCTGTTTCAAATTTATCCCAACCAGTTTGCTTAACCATTTATCTGCTCCAATTTACCGTTATATTCTGGAAATTTTCACATTCTTCCCACTAAACGCCACGCCGTATTTGAATACGTTCTTGACGCCCTTGGTGGTGAGTTCGGTATCGTATTTTCTATCGTTGATCTGTTTCAGAGCCGTTTCCGAAAGCGCTTTCAGCTCATCGTCGGAGCAATCCTTGGCTGCCTTGAGCTCGATGAGAACGCCGGGCATTTTGGTGTCCTTAGGGCAGAGGCAGATGTCATAGCGACCTTCGCCCGATTCGCGGTTGGATGTGATATAATAGCGATTATCCAACGTTGCGCAGAGACCGAGGACAAGCCCGTGGTAGAAGTTTTCACCAACGGTGTCATAGCTGCTTGCGGACTGCATCAGAAGCGTACCGATGTGCTTCTGAAGTGCCGTAGCATTGTTGGAATAGATTGCTTCTTGGATAGAAATTGCGGTTGATTGCGGAACAATTTTGTGTAGCTTTTGGAGAACTTCTTTGTTATAAACAAACGCGATCTCTTTATTGGGAATGGCAACTTCGCACATGAAGTCTCCACTGAAAGCGGGATCGGATTTAATGACCTTCAGATATCCGGCAACGAGCAGGAAACTGTATACAGACGAAGGATTGCTCTTGACCTGCGGGTAGATAACACCCGTATCAATATAGGTCAAGAAGGATTCGCCTTGCATAAGAGCGTTAAGTTTCTCGTAGACGGTTTCATCCGCTTCTCCAAGAATCTCACCGATAATATCGTTGCTACCTGTGGATTGCCAATAAGCACGCGCCTGACAATCGTTGCGGAAGTAGTTGATAACCGACCAGGGATTAAATATCTCGGTATTACCGAACTTATATCCATCGTACCAAGAGCAGATCTCTTCGTATTTATCTTCTGCTTTATAGTACTGTGCCATTTCCTTAACTTCTTCGGCGGTAAATCCAAAATACTCGCTGTATTTGCCGTCTATAATGGAGTTGATGGTGAGGTTATTAAGACCGCTGAAAATACTTTCCTTTGCTACGCGGAGAATACCCGTGAGGAATCCGTAGGCGAGATGTTTGTTATCCTTGAGACCGCCGGAGAAAAGGTTGCGCATAAAGCCGATAACTTCGTCGTAGAACCCTTTGACGTGTCCTTGCTGAATAGGAGTGTCATATTCGTCTATGATGATAATGGGGGCTATGCCGTGATACTCGTGGAGCATACGGGAAAGATCTGCCAACGCATTTGAGAGATCAACGGCGGAACTGTTTCCAGACAAAAGATTTTCAACACGCTTGGCATCAGCGGCAGAGAGCTTATCATTTTTACTAAGCTCAGTATGACGAGCTGTTTCTTTGGAAAACAACTCATTGAAAGCTTCAAACGTTTCTTCCCACGTATTGAATTTTACATCCTTAAAACTCAAGAAAATGACGGGGTATTTTCCTTGACACTCTTGATATTTTTCGCCGTATGCCCAAATCTTTTTGTCCTTGAAATAAATCGACGTATCTTCTTCCGTCTTTTCAAAGAAAGTGCGGAGCATATCCATATTTAAGGTTTTTCCAAATCGACGTGGGCGCGTGAAAAGAGAGACCATTGGACGTTCATCAATAAAATCTTTGATCATCATGGTCTTGTCAATATAGTAATATTCTGTCGATGCCAAGCGATAATCGGAAACACCGATAGGGAGAGGAAGATTTGTGGGGCGTGGCGCCTGAATGTAAGCCCCCGTTTTGATTCTGCTATCGGCAGGCTTTTCGGCATTGGCGGGAAGTTCCCAAGCACGTCCATTTTTGACCGCACCCTTTATTTTTCCTTTCTGACAAAGAGCAATCACACGTCTCTCTGTGATACCCCAAAGTTTCGCTGCATCTTTCACACGCATCATATCTGCCATTGGATAAACCTCCAATTATATTTTTACATGGTACATTATAGCACATTATCAGAACAATGTCAATATGTTTCGGAACAATGTCGATGATTTTTGATATTATTCCGAAATGTTGTTCCGATAGAAAATCAATGGTCCATTTTGACCCATTGATTTTGGGGTGGGTCTCCGCGACCCAGCCCACGTTACATTGACGATCAAGTTATCTTTTTGATAACTTGAAAAACAAAAATGGTGCGGGCTCTGCGACCCGCACCAAGATCAAGTGGCGAAACTCGCCACTTGAACGTGTGAAAATAGGCTGGACATCGCGTGTCCAGCCTACAAAATTATTTTGCTTCGTCCTCGCGCATAACTTCTACCATGAGTCTCGCGCCGAGTTTGAACGCGTACTCAAAGATAGCAGCTTCACCGAGGCTCATGTACTCGCTCCAGCAATCGTGGAACTTCTCGAAGATCTCCTTCTGTTCATCGGTGAGGCTTTTCTCAAGGTCCTCGTGATGCCTTGACATATAGCCAAGCAGTTCTTTCATCTCCTTTGAGTTGGTGCGACCGTCCTCTTGGGGAATGACGTTTCCGTGCCAAAGCTCTTGAATCATCGAAATCATTTGTACACGACCTCCTTCAGCACGATTTCCTCGGCAAGCGATTTGATATTGTTCATCAGCCGCACCCAGCGCATGGGATCGGAGGCTTTCAGTTCCTCGGTCACGTCCATCCTCTCTGCCATCTGTGCGGTGAGCAGGTCGATCTGTTCGTGCGCCTGCAAGTCGATGTTGTGAAGATGTTCATTCAAGCGGTTTTCGGTGAAAAGAGTGGTATATGTGCCTCTGCGGTGCTTCTTGATAAACTCAAGATGCAGATTGCCGTACTTGCCGATCTCATAGCTTGTCTGTTCGCCGAGGTCAAGCAGGGGATAATATTGCTCGCCTCTGCGCTCGTATTCAATTCCGTTCTGTATGATTTTGTCCTTCATCATTTTAGCCTCCCTTATGCAGTTTTCTGTAGAGCTTATGTATGTCGTCGAGATGTGTCTGTGACTTTCGGGGAATGTTGTTATATTCCTCCGAGAGCAGGAAATCCATAAAGAACTCCTTCGGTATCCATACACGCGGGTGGATAGATAGGCATTTGATTCGCCTTTCAGCACACCAAGTGCGGATGGTTTTCTGATCATAACCCGTGATATCGGCAGCCTGCGCGGAGGAAACCAGATCGGACAGACCTTCCATTTTCTTTTCGTAATAGGCTTTTGTGACCGGGCTTTGAATATCATCATCGGGCAGATAGGTCCGAATCTGCATCTTGCCCTTGTGATACGTTCCGCCGTCATAAAACTCCTTCGGAATATAAAACTTGCAGGGGTGCGCCTCAAATTCCTTGAGCGCTGCAATCAGATCGCGTTTCTGTATGGTATAGCAATGTGTTTTCTTTCCGTTGTTTTGGCAGATAACGAGCCCGCTTTGCAGATAATATCGCGCCGTCCGCTTACTGATGTGGCATGCCACCCGAAAGTCCTCAAGGGAAAGCTCGTCGGGTAATTTGGCAATTTCTTCATAGCTGTATTTCATAAAATTTCTCTCTTGATTACACGCGGTTAATTTCCTTTATGGATTGCCTTGTATATGACCCGAATATCCTCAAGGTGTTCCTTCGACTTTGCGGGGATGTTGTTATAAATATCCGAGATCAAAAATCGATACAATTCCTCTTTGGGTATCCAAACGCGAGGATTGCGTGCCAAGGTGCGCACATTTTTCTGATCACACCACCGTGTAATCGTTCGCCGCGAGTATCCCGTTATCATCATAACCTGTACCGCGCAAAGCAAATCAGGCTGATCGTCAAGCTTCTTTTGATAATACATTTTTGCCGTTTCCGACGAAACATCCTGCGGCGGTAAGTAGATGACGGGTTGTAGCCGTTTTCGATAGAGCGCTCCGTTTTCTCGCCACTTGCGCGGAACAACGTATTTTTGCGGACGCTCGTCATAGTCCTTGAGCGCCTTCAAAAGATCCTTCTTCCTGATTTGATAACACCGCGTTTTCTTGCCGGTGTACGTGCAGGGGATCAGCTCGCTCTGCAAATAATATCGTCCGTCGCGTTTGCTGATGTGGCAGACACGGCAGAGGTCCTGCAACGAAAAAGTATCGGGAAGATTTTGAATTGCAGTTAAGTCGTACTTCATAAAATTTCTCTCCTGTGATTGTGAAAATTCTCTCCAATAAAGACCGACTTCACTGTACTGCATTTTTAATTTTTTAGTATCAAGTTCTCTCCAAATTCTCTCGAAAGTAAGAGATTTTAGAGAGATTTTTAGAAATGCCGTTCGATTCGAACCCATTCGATTTGGGTTCGAACGGTTCAAAACGAGGCAAAAAGCCTTGTGGGATAAGGATTTTAAGGGAACTGAAATGAGCCAAGCTGCCATAAAATAACTTGAACTGACCACGACTCTAAGAAGTCTTGAAAACCGTTTGCCTTTACGAGCACGAGGGTTCGAATCCCCCATCCTCCGCCAAAGCGAGAAAGCATTCACGCAAGTGAGTGCTTTTTTGTTTTGCGATAGGATATACAATGGGATTCGAACGCAGTGAAAAAACAACACAGTGTGTTGTTTTTGAACGGTGACCGAAGATTTTTGCGAAACATTACATTAATTTCAATCCGAAATGTTGAGCAAAAATCAAGAACGA
>CANBDB010000066.1 GCA_947367285.1 uncultured Clostridia bacterium
TAATGATACGGCGACCACCGAGATCTACACCTATTAAGTCGTCGGCAGCGTCAGATGTGTATAAGAGACAGATATAGAGGGACAAACAAAAACTCTCAAAATTCAACTTGAAGGGAGAACTTTATGAAAAAATTACTCAGTCTTATCCTCGCCTTGACAATTCTTTCGTCCTGTCTCGCGCTTGTGGGGTGTAATTTGTGGGATGGAATATTCGGTATGGAGACGACTACTCAGTCTTCAAATCCAACCGTAACCACGAAACCAACAACTACAACTAAGCCATCAACTCCAACCGTAACCACGAAACCAACAACTACAACTAAGCCATCAACTACAACCAAGCCCACCACAACGACCACGACCACAACGACTACAGGTTCATCCTCGGATACAGGAGAGATCGTTTGGGAAGAGAAGCAATATGTTGATCTTAGCTTGCGTGATGATTTTGTTCCCGGCGGTGTTATCGTATTATTGGATAGGAGGATCAGTGAACCCAATAAGATTCATGAAAAAGAATTCTTTGTCGGTGTCGAAATTGAAGAAATCGTAGATTTAACTCAAAGAACGAATCCGGTTGATCCCGATGAAGATTTTCACCAAATTTTGTGGATAGTATTGGTGGATAAATCCAAAGAAGCTGTTATTGAAGCAGCTACTATACTTATGGAGATACAAGGGATAGTTACTGCGCATCCCGACTATTATGTTTATCCCGAAACAGTTCCCAACGACCCGTATTATTCATTTACTACTACAAGTAGCGATCAATGGGGGTTAGACTCAATAGATATCTCTCTTGTATGGGATTTTTCTACAGGAAGTGACTTCGTTCGCGTTGGAATAGTGGACTCCGGCATAGCTGCACACACTGATTTGAACGGTAATTATAGTAATGAAGATGCATTTGATTTCTATGACACTACTACTAATATTCCTATATTATCAAAAAATGATGAAGACTCTCACGGTACTCATGTTGCCGGAATTATAGGGGCTGAAGGTAATAACGGAATTGGAATCAGTGGAATAAACTGGGATATTTCTTTAGTTCAATTAAGATCATTATATGCTCCCAGTTCTACACGTGCAATAATAAATGCCATAAATTATGCAACCAATTTGTGGAATACAAATGAAAAAATTCACATACTAAGCTTTAGTATAGGTATGGGAGGTAATTATTCAGAGGTAGAAACCGCCATAAGAGCATTTTGTGAAAAAGGAGGCTTGTTTATTTGCTCGACAGGAAACAAGCCACAAGATAATGACTCAATACACCATTATCCTTCTTACTACGCATCCGATTCTTACGAAAATAAAATACCGAATATGATCAGTGTAGGTCGTATTGACATCAATGATGATCGCCCCGCGAGTGCTAACTGGGGAGAAAATGCTATATTGATCTATGCCCCCGGTCAAAATATATTAAGTACAACTCCCACTCAATTATGTACCGAAGGAAATTATTATGTGAATAGTCATAATGGAGTAAGATTGGCTTGCGAATGTGAATACAAGCTGTATGAAGGAACATACCAATGGGTTCATACTTCCACTCATAAAGCAAACGGTTATCACTATATGTCTGGCAGTTCAATGTCCACGCCGCACGTATCGGGAGTAGCAGCGCTATTGTTATCAGTAAATCCAAGCTTGACGGCTGCTCAAATAAAGGAGTGTATTTTAGGCGGAGCTGAAAATATAACTATAACCACAGGCGGTGGCGAAGAGCAAGAAGTAAAAAAGCTAAATGCTTTTGGCGCTTTTCGATACTTAATGGATAATTATCCCGACAACACCTCAACAATAGGAATTGAAGACAGCTCACACAGCGATTACGTAGACGCTTCTTCGGAATATTTTGTAAATAATACCTATATGCAAGAGCTTAACGTAAGTGATCCGGGAGAATATACCTTTACGGTTTCTGCAAGCAATGCTATCGAACTAAAATTTTATGACACTAATCTTAATGAGATTACAATATCTCAAGTAAAATCAAACGGTGATAAACAAATAGAATTTACATATAATCTATCCAAAAGCACGTACTACATTAGAGTGGAATTTACAAGTGGAACCGCTACCGGAAATATCAACATTGCGGTTGATGCTCCGGTTCACGTGCACGAGTATTTGGGATGGCTGTATAAGAACGACACTACGCATTATCAGAAATGTGTCGACTGCCATCACGAGGAAACTGGCGCTCACGTTGTTAAAGTAAATACTGTTGTAAATAACGTTGGACGTTGTTTGTTGTGTAACGGACTTGTGAATTTTGATAACGGCTTCGGTCAGATAATCCACAACGTACAAAAGGTTTCAATAAACGGCTCATACATATTATCTAACGGAATTATAGTTCTCGTTGATGAGGACGTTGAGGCGTACCTCAACGGCACGCTCGTGTTCTACGACAAGGACAAGCTACCCGAGCTGCAATAAGTCAAACAAACAAGCGAGTATGCACCGCATACTCGCTTTTATTTATTATCAGATAAGATCCGAGCCGTCGTCGGGGATAACCTCTTTTACGGATGCGATAGCGCACTCGATCATATCGTCGGTGGGCTCAAGAACCGTAATTCTCTGCATAAAGAGACCGGGCGCGGAAAGGATTTTCACGATAGCATTATCATGCTTGCCCGCAAATTTGATGAACTCATATCCAATTCCCATAGTAATGGGGAGAAGAAGGAGCTTAACGAGAGTTCTCACAACCGTGGGAAGTCCCGCAGGGATCAAAAATCCAATGAAAATGCTCACAAGCACCATAACGATAAGGAAGCTTGTTCCGCATCTGGGATGGAATCTTCCCTGCTTTCTCACGTTCTCAACGGTGAGCTCAAGTCCTGCCTCGTAGCAGAAGATGGTTTTGTGCTCGGCACCGTGATACTGGAACGTGCGCTTAATGTCGGGCATTCTGGAAACCGCGCCCATATAGGCAACGAGGATCACTATTTTGAATACGCCCTCAAAAATGGACTTTATAATTCTATTGCCCACAAGCACGGGAAGTACCTTACCGAGAAGATCGTAAAGGAAAGTGGGGAGCCAAATAAAGAGTCCCACTGAGAGAAGAACTGCAAAAATTACGGAAATGACGCCGATTACGGTCATTGTTCCCTTTTTAATCTCCTCTTCATCATCAAGTCCGGCAATTTCCGCGGACTTCATAAGTGCCTTATATCCCATTATCATTGAAGATGCAAAGTTGAATACTCCGCGAACAACGGGCACTTTTTTGAGCTTATCAATGATGCTCGTTTTCTTGTTTTCGGGCTCGTTATCCCACACGTCGAGAACAATCTCTCCCTTTGTGTTGCGAACCGCCATCGCGCTCTTTTTGGGGCCGCGCATCATAATTCCCTCTATCAGTGCCTGACCGCCGATAGAGGTTTTTTTAGCCATACAAGCTTTATTTTCCGACATATTTTCTCCGTTTAATGTAATTTATCTTTTGCCGTACTTAACAAGCACGTTATTGATTCTATCAACGGGGTCAAGGAGACTGCTGATAGTATCATCGTGGTTAAGTGTGTCAATGAGGAATGCAACGTACTTGCACATATTAACCTCACACCACCATTCTTTACCCTCAAGCTCGGGCTTGTGGTAAACGAGGTTTGTAGTGAAGATTTTATCAATAAGGCCTTCCTCATACGCCTTATCAAATTTTTCAAAGCCGCTTGTGAAGAGACCAAAGGTTGCAAAGTTGAAAATTCTCTTTGCGCCCTTTGCCTTGAGCTGCTTTGCAACGTCAAGGAGGGAGTCGCCGCTGGCGATCATATCGTCAACGATAATAACGTCCTTACCGTGAAGGTCCTGACCGAGGTATTCGTGCGCCTCGATGGGGTTTCTTCCGTTAACGATAACGGAATAATTTCTGCGCTTGTAGAACATACCGATATCTATTCCAAGCACGCTGGAGTAGTACATACATCTCTGCATAGCACCTTCGTCGGGGGATATCATTGCTAGGTGGTCCTTGTCCACGATAATGTCGGGCACGTTCTTAACGAGTGCCTTGATCATCTGATATGTGGGCTGAACGTTATCAAAGCCGGAAAGCGGCACTGCATTATTGATTCGGGGGTCATGCGCGTCAAATGTAAGGAAGTTGGAAACGCCCATTCCCATAAGCTCCTGGAGCATAAGAGCACAGTCAAGTGACTCTCTCGCGCTTCTCTTGTGCTGACGGCCCTCGTAGAGCATGAGCATAATAACGGTAATTCTTCTTGCCTTGCCCGCGATAGCCGCGATAGTGCGCTTGAGATCGCAATAATGGTCATCGGGACTCATGGGCACCTGCATACCGTACATCTCGTAGGTTACACTATAGTTAAAGCAGTCTGTAACGATATAAACGTCGTCACCACGGAGAGTTTGGTTAATTACGCACTTTGCCTCACCCGTGCCAAATCTCGGGCACTTGTGGTCAACGAGGAAGGTATCCTCGGGCTGTGACTGTCTCCATTCCTTGAGGTATTCGTCGACCTGCGAAACAAATTTTTCGCAGCCCTTCATACCAATTACTCTAAGTTCACCGTAAAGTTCGTTTTTCATGTTAGTCATTTCCCCCTGAAAATATCAAATTATGTCTTATTATAGCACAAATAAACATATTTTGACAATATATTATTTGATGATTTTTATTGATTTTTAGGTGATTTTTGTTGCACTTCGCACTACTTTCTGCCTATTTCAGTTCAACAACGGTAACACCGCCGTCGCCCTCGCCGTACTGACCAATGCGGTAGGACTTGATTCTGCTATCGCGACGAAGGTATTCCCAAAGTGCCTTTTTGAGCGCACCCGTTCCCTTGCCGTGAATAAGTCGAACCGTATGATAGCCGACGAGCATTGCCTCGTCGAGATATTTGTCAACCTTCATCCACGCCTCGTCACCGTTCATTCCGCGAAGGTCAATCTCGTCCTTGCAGTCGCGACTAACGGTTGCGCGGTAATCGGTCGCCTTTGCCTTTTTGCCCGACTTGTCGGTAAAGGAAGGTGTGTTTTCTATTAGTTTAAGATTTTTGAGCTTCGTTTTTGTCTTGATAATTCCCGCCTGAACGGTCACGTTGCCGTTCTTGTCGGGCGCTTCAACAACGAATCCGTTCTTGTCGATATTGACGATATAAACCTCGTCACCAACGCGAAGAGGACGCGGAAGAACGTACTCCTTGTCCACCTTTTCCTCAACGGGATTGTACTTGCTCTCGTTATCACGAAGGTACGCGCGCATTTTTCTTCTCGCCTCGTCGACCTCGTCTCCGAGTCTTTCGCTATCTCGCTGCTTGCGGAGCTTATCCATCTCGGCAAGAATATAATCACTCGACGCCTTTGCACTTTGAACCATCGCATTTGCCTTTTCACGCGATTTTTCAAGTGTGCGATCCGCCTCGGCAAGCTTGCGGTTCAATATCTTCTCGCTATCCGCCTTAAAGCGCTCGTATTCAATGCGAAGCTCCTCGGCTCTCGCACGCTCGCGCTCCATTTGTATTCTGCTCTCCTCGAGCTTTTCAATTACCGTTTCAAAATTTCTATCCTCGCTACCGATAAATGCCTTGGCACGTTCAACTATTTTTTCATCAAGACCTAGCTTTGAAGAAATGGCAAACGCGTTGGATTTACCCGGTGTACCGATAATGAGCTTGTACGTTGGCTTGAGTGTTGCCACGTCAAACTCACAGCTCGCGTTTGTTACGCCCTCGGTTTGAAGCGCGTATGCCTTGAGCTCGGCATAGTGAGTGGTCGCCATACACATAGCACCCTTCTCTCTCACCGCCTCAATAATCGAGTGGGCGAGTGCCGCGCCCTCAACGGGGTCAGTTCCTGCGCAAAGCTCGTCAAAGAGAACAAGGGATTCACCCGTGATGCCGTCAAGCATTTTCACTATGCTAACCATATGTGACGAGAAGGTTGAGAGCGACTGCTCAATGCTTTGCGCGTCACCAATATCCGCAAAGATATTGTCAAATATGCAAAGCTCACTTCCCTCGTCACAGGGAATATGAAGTCCCGACTGCGCCATAAGAGCAAAAAGTCCGAGTGTTTTGAGAGTTACCGTCTTACCGCCCGTGTTGGGGCCCGTGATAATGAGAGTATCGTTTCCGCCCTCAATCATAAGGTCAACGGGAACAACTCTGTCCCTGTCGATAAGGGGATGGCGCGCCTTCTTGAGATTGACCGTTCTTCCCTTCGGAATGGCGGGAGAGATACCGTTCATTCTTTGGCTGAGAGTAGCGCAGGCAAAATAGAAAGCGATCTCGGAAATATTGCGATAGTTGAGCCAAATCGCATTTGAAGCGTCGCTGACAAGTGCCGAAAGCTCGGCTAAAATGCGCTCCATCTCGTGTTCCTCACGGGACTGAAGCATACGAAGCTCGTTGTTCGCCTCAACAACCGAGGCAGGCTCAATAAACATAGTAGCGCCCGAGGCGGAGGTATCGTGCAAAAGACCTTTAACCTCGTTTTTGCACTCCGCCTTTACGGGAACAACGTATCTTCCGTTACGCATGGTAACTATGTTTTCTTGAAGATACTTCGAGTGCGAGCCAACGGTCACGTATTTTTGCAAAATATCCTTTATTCTATTGTTTTCATTTCTGATTTTTCGTCTTATTTCCGCAAGTGCGGGGCTTGCCTCGTCCGCCATCATCTCCTCGGAGATAATGGAACGGAAAATGCGCTCCTCGAGCTTTCTATCGGGAATAAGGCGGTCAAATATCTCGTCGAGAGAGGTTTCAAAAAGCTTGTTGCCGTTAAGATAGTCAATTAGCATTCTCGACGCGCGCAAAACACCTGCGACGTCAAGTAGCTCCCTCATTGAAAGCACCGCGCCCTTGTCCGCGCGCTCGCAGGATGCACCCACGTCGCGCACGTTGGGAATGGATGGCATTCCCTTTGCATTGGTAAGGCGGAGTGCGTCGGTGGTTCTTCTTTGACGGCGAATTATCACCACGGGGTCCGCGCTCGGTTCAAGTGCCGTCGCCATAGCCGAAGCTCCCTCGGTCATAGCACATTCAGCGAGAAGTGCCTTTATTTTATCAAATTCAAGTGTTGTAAATAACTGTTCCGAATATTTCATAATTTTCCTTATAAAATCGAGTAATACAAGTCAAGCGAATCAAAGCTTCGCTCAAGGTGGTTGAGCAAATATCCCTCACCTGCTCGGGTAAAAAGATCCATATCCTCACCACTTGATAGCGAGAATGAGAAAATCTTCTCCGCAGGGGCGTAAAGCGCATAGCGCACCGCCATAAGTGAGGACGGAGTCAGGGGAATTATCACACTGCTCTCCCTTATGTCATCATAGGAAATCGAAAGATTTTTCTTAACTATCTCACCGCGCTTTTGCAAGCACTCCGAGCAAATGAGTGAGCCGTTCATGACGTCGAAATACGTGTTCTCCGCATTCTCCACACCACAGCTTTCACAGTGAGTAAGGTCGGGCGCATATCCCGAAAGTGCCGCCGCACGCAGCTCGAACACCGCCTTTATCTGAGGCAGTGGGCGAAGGTCATTCATTATCGCATAGAGCGTATTGAGAGTTAGACGGAGCATACCGGAGTTGTCCACTCCCTCGCCCGAGAGCTCGTTTGCCACGTCGCATATGTACGAGGAAAGAAACAGCTTTCCCACGTCCTCGCGAAGTCCGTAAAAAATCTCGTGAGCCGAGCCGCCCCGTATCCACGGTAGCGCACTTCCCTTTTGATTTATTTCAAAATTTCCATAAACGAAGGGTTGGGTGAGATTTTTCACCTTGCTCTTCATTGAGCGCGCGCCCTTCGCTATAGCGGTAGTCTTTCCGTTTGCTGTCAGTACGGTTATAAGTCGATCGTTCTCACCGTAATCTCGCGCACGGATGACCAGTCCGTCAACAGTATAGAGCATTCTCTCCCTCCTCTCCCCTACTTTTTTCGAGAAAAAAGTAGGCAAAAAAGCTTTTAATCGCTTCGCGGTTCTCGCAATATTGTTTTGCTAGATTTTTTAGACACATCACGAACTATGTGCATTAAAACTAGCAAAAACTATTATCGCGACTTCGCACGCTTTTTGAAAAAAGCAGGCACCTACTTTTTTGAAAAAAAGTAGGCAAAAAACTTTTTAAGCAGCTTCGCGTTTCTCGCAATATTGTTTTGCTGAATTTTTTAGACACACCACGAACTATGTGCAATAAAATTAGCAAAAACTATTATCGCGACTTCGCACGCTTTTTGAAAAA
>CANBDB010000067.1 GCA_947367285.1 uncultured Clostridia bacterium
ACCAACATGATGCGTTAGCTCTCTAATCGCCTCGGTAGAAAATAATAAATATCTATCGATATTAGTTCCGATTAAGTTTTCGACATTTCCAACAATAGTCTTTACATTGCCGCTTTGATACAAATCTTGAAGAATTGTATTTTCCGAAACTAGAGTATTATCGGGGATTGGAACAAAAGCAATTTCTCTCTTTTCGGGATTGAAATTGAGTACGGCAAGAGATATCACTTGATCTTCGTGAATAATACCGACTAGAATATTTGATTCTTTCTCAAGCGGTCTTAATGAAACCATTTCTATATATGCACTTGCGATAATTATTGATGAAATTAGTGCAAAGAGCAAAAATGAAAGTAGAAAGGATTTCAAAAACAGTTGCGTTTTAATTTTCATTAGCAATTTCCTTTCAAAGCATTTCGTATTATACTACAAAATGCATAAGATTGCAATACATTTCAGAATTAATCGTGAAGTCTCTCGCCCAAAATATTACGGTATTTTTGATAGAATTCTTCAAAATAACCACCGTCGAGCGCTTCTCGAATCTTTTCAGTAAGTTCGTTGTAGAAATAAAGGTTATGAAGCACAGCAAGACGCATACCGAGTGCCTCTTTAGCTTTAATAAGATGACGGATATACGATCTACTGTAATTCTTACATGCGGGACAACCGCAACCTTCATCAAAGGGGCGAGGATCCTTTGCATATTGTTCATTCATAACGTTCATTTTTCCGTGCCAGGTAAAGAGATTGCCGTGACGTGCATTTCTTGATGGCATTACACAGTCGAAGAAGTCAACTCCGCGATGAACTGCCTCCAGGATATTACAAGGTGTTCCCACACCCATAAGATATCTTGGCTTGTCTGTGGGCATATAGGGTTCAACAACCTCAATTATTCTATACATTTCTTCAGTTGATTCGCCAACCGCAAGGCCACCGATGGCATATCCGTCAAGGTCAAGCTCGGCAATCTCCTGCATATGCTTAATGCGAAGATCATCATATGTGCTTCCCTGGTTAATACCAAAGAGCATTTGGTGTTTATTTATAGTGTCGGGCAAGGAGTTAAGGCGCTCCATCTCCGCTTTGCAGCGAGCAAGCCAACGTGTAGTTCTTGCACATGATTGTTCAACGTATTTATACTCCGCGGGATTTTCGATACATTCATCAAATGCCATTGCTATTGTAGAAGCAAGATTTGACTGAATTTGCATGCTCTCCTCGGGACCCATGAATATTCTTCTTCCATCAACATGTGATTGGAAATTAACGCCTTCCTCGCTTATTTTTCTAAGTGAAGCGAGTGAGAAAACCTGAAATCCACCACTATCGGTAAGAACAGGCTTATCCCAGTTGAAGAACTTATGGATACCACCCATTTCTTTTATGAGTTTGTCGCCGGGACGAACGTGTAGATGGTAAGTGTTTGAAAGCTCAACTTGACATTTGAGCTCGCGAAGGTCCATGGTTGAAACTCCACCCTTGATTGCAGCACAAGTGCCTACATTCATAAATACGGGAGTTTGAATATCTCCGTGAACGGTATGCAAGACACCACGTCTTGCTTTTCCATCGGTTTTCAATAATTCAAAAGTTTTACTCATTTGTTTTCCTTTCGTGGATTAGGTTCTTTCAAATTGGTGATCGAGATTTCTCTTGGATAGCTCCATTGCTACGGGTCTGCCGTGCGGACAAAACGTAATGTCCGGAATTTTCATAAGCTGCTCCACTATCCATTCGGTGTGAGCTTCTACGTATTCTCTACCTGCTTTAATAGCGGCTTTACACGAAGCTTGGTAGAGGGCTTTTTCAAATAGAATATCTCTTGTTAATTTTGCATTACCAAGACCGTCTTTGATGCGATTTATCATTGTTGCCAATGTATCTTGAACGTCGCAAGAAGAAAGTTCGGTTGGTATGGAATAAATTAGAATACTGTATTTTTTAGTTTGAAGCTTAAAGCCAAGTTTTTCAAAATCAGCAAGGTAGTCGTTTACCACTGCAATTTCAGCTGATGTGAGCATGATCTCAATTGGAGCAATGAGAATTTGAGATGAGGGTTCTTTTTGCTTCATCATTTGCTTGTTTTTCTCAAAAATAATACGCTCATGTGCGGCGTGCTTATCAATAATAAGCATTTTATCCTCTCGCTCGACGATCAAGTATGAGTTGAATACTTCACCAACGATACGGTAAACAGGAATAGGACTTTCAACGGTTGCTACGGGAGTATTAATTTCCTCCTCATACACCTCGTCATCCTCTATCGGCGTTGCGGTATTATAATGCTGAATATAGATTTGATAGCATTTGGAAAAGTCTTCCCCGGAAAGCTTTTGGAAATCTTCATCAGAAAGATTTGCACATCTTTCAATGAATTTTTGATCTGATTCTGTAATACTTTTATCAATAAGCTCAAGGCCGAGATCTATACTCGTATTGGTGGTCTCGGTTACCTTAATATTTTGCTCATTAATAATTTGCTCGGTTACAATAGGAGCTTCGGTATATTTGATTTGCTCCACCATTTGTTCGGATCGCGTGTTATATATGGGTGCAAATGCATTTGACACAGGACGAGCATCGGCAATTGTTCTAAATTGCTCAGCGGTAATTCTTGAGGGTGTTTCTTCCTTTCGAGTACCGATAATTATTTCCGGGCGGGTTGTGTTTTCCTCAAGCGCAGTTTTAACAGTATGATAAATGGCTTCAAAAACGGGTTTTTCATTGGCAAACTTAACCTCAAGCTTCGTCGGGTGAACGTTGATATCAACGGTGGAAGGATTGATGGTCAAATTGAGGACACAACAAGGAAACTTTTCGGGAGGAAGATATGAGGTATATGCCTGCTCAATTGCCGCCATTGCAAGCTTGCTCTTAATGAATCGATTATTTATGAAGAAATTTTGATAGTTTCGATTCGATTTTACTATATCGGATCTGCCTATGTATCCTTCGACCTTTATATCGTTCAACTCGGAATTCACATATATCATAGCATCCTTCATTTGTTTGCCCATAACTATGTAAATAACGTTTTCGAGCTTTCCGTCGCCGGGTGTTTCAAGCTTGACACTACTGTCGCTTATGAATCTAAAAGCAATCTCAGGATGAGAAAGTGCGATTTTTTCAACAATAGTTGCTATTGCACTTGCCTCGGTTGCATCCCTCTTTAAGAATTTTCTTCTTGCCGGAATATTGGCAAAAAGGTTTTCTACAATAACGGTTGTGCCATTTCTTGCAGCTTGCTCACTATATTCTACAATTTCTCCGCCGTGTGCTTCTACCATAGCTCCGTAATGTGCATCAGCAGGTTTAGAAATGATGCGTAAATCGGAAACTGATGCAATAGCAGCGAGCGCCTCACCGCGGAATCCCAAGGTGAGAATTTTCATCAAGTCGTCGGATGTCTTGATTTTGCTTGTGGCGTGTCGTTTGATAGCTATAGGAAGGTCCTCAGCCTCAATGCCGCATCCATTATCGGATACGCGCATATAGGTAATTCCGCCGTTTTTAATTTCTACAGTTATTTGCGTAGCACCTGAGTCGATAGAGTTTTCCAAAAGTTCCTTAATAACGGATGACGGTCTATCCACTACCTCGCCTGCCGCAATAAGGTTTGCGACCGCAAATGAAAGTACGTTAATACGTCCCATAGCTTCTCCTTTTCTAGATTATTTGAGTCGATTGTTGAGTTCAAACAGTAAATTCATTGCCTCAACGGGTGTCATTGAATTTATGTCAACTTTTTTGATATCTTCAATAACGGATTTTTCGGTTATTTCTTCAAATGTGATAAGATTTTCAGTTTCTTCACTGTAATTTGCATCTGATGTTTTAAGAGTTCTTGACGTTTGTTCAACAGTCGCAAGAATTTGCTTAGCGCGTTTTATAACCTCGCTCGGAAGTCCGGCAAGTTTAGCAACCTCAATGCCGTAGCTATCATCCGTTGAACCGCGAATGATTTTGCGAAGGAAGATAATGTCATCACCACGTTTTTTGGCGGCAATATTATAGTTTACAATACCACTGAACTCCTCTTCCATAGAGGTAAGCTCGTGATAATGAGTTGCAAAAAGTGTTTTGGCACCAATCTTTTTACCGTTGGTGTACTCGATAATGGCACGAGCAATACTCATACCGTCAAAGGTTGAAGTTCCTCGTCCAACCTCGTCATATATAATAAGGCTCTTTTGCGTTGCATTGCGAAGAATATAAGCAACCTCGTTCATCTCAAGCATAAAGGTTGATTGGCCGGAAGCGAGATCGTCGGAAGCGCCAACACGGGTAAATACCTTGTCGACAATACCAACTCTAGCATCGCTTGCAGGTACGAATGAGCCAATTTGTGCCATGATTACAATGAGCGCAACCTGACGCATATACGTTGATTTACCTGCCATGTTTGGACCTGTAATCAACATAAGACGATTAGCCGAAACGTCCAAGTAAATATCGTTAGGAACAAAATATGTATCTTTAACGAATTGTTCTACCACGGGATGACGACCATCCTTAATATCTAGAACATTACTATCATCAATTTCGGGCTTAACAAAGTTGTTTTTAGCTGCAACGGATGCAAGACTGTTATATACGTCAAGAGTTGCTACAAGATTGGCAGTTTTTCTTATTCTTTCACTTTCGTCCGCAATATGTTGACGAATTTCTTGGAAGAGATTATATTCGAGTGTGCAAACTTTGTCTGCGGCACCGAGAATAGTTGCTTCTATGTCCTTTAGCTCTTGAGTAATATATCTCTCGCAGTTAGTTAAAGTCTGCTTTCTAATATAACGGTCGGGCACCATGGAAATGAGTGATTTTGTTACCTCAATGTAGTAGCCAAACACTTTGTTGTAGTTGATTTTAAGTGTTTTGATGCCAGTCGCTTCTCTTTCCTGCTGGGTGATGTTATCTATCCAGCTGTGTCCGTCAGTCATTATGGAGCGGAGATGGTCAATGTCGGTATTATAACCGTCATTAATGATTCCGCCATCACGAACGGAAAAAGGTGCATCTTCCTTGATGGATTTATTGATAAGATTGTGTATATCCGATAAAGTATCGAAATTATCAAATATCTTCTTTAACTCTTCACTTTTACAATCGGAGATCAATGACTTAACTTCGGGAAATACTGAAATTGTGGAGCATACGGCGCGGAGATCCTTGCCGTTAGCAGTGCCATAAACAATTTTAGTTAACAAGCGCTCAAGGTCAAGAACTCCCGAAAGAAGATTTTCAAGCTCCTGACGCTTAATAAAGTTATCATAAAGCTCCTCAACGGCGCTTTGGCGCTTCAATATTAAGGATGATTTAAGCAAAGGATGCTCAACCCATTGGCGAAGCAAACGCGCACCGGGTGCTGTTTTGGTTTTATCAAGCACCCAAAGAAGTGAGCCGCGCTTCTCTTTTGTTCGCATGGTTTCGCAAAGCTCAAGATTACGTCTTGTATTGACGTCAATTTCCATAAACTGACCTGTTGTGTATATTTTAAGATCCTTTATGTTCGTATTTTCCGTCTTTTGCATTTCGGAAAGGTAGTTGAGTAATGCACCAATGGCGCAAATGATACTTCTCTTTCCTTCCCAATTACTTCTTTCGTTTTCAAACGATCTTCTAACGATATCATAAGATGCATTAAAATCGAAACGCATGGGCTGATTATCGGAAATAAGAGAGGTAACTCTATCTCTCATGAAATTACCCTTATCGGGCAAGGATGCGAGAGTTGTGTTAAGAATAATCTCACTCGGGCAATATGTGGAGAGTTCGGTATTGATCTTAGAGTACATCTCCTTGCCGCTAAAGAATGTTGCAAATGCCTGACCCGTAGACACGTCGGCAAAGCAAAGACCGCTTTCTTCAGTATCATAATAAAGAGCACAAAGATAATTGTTTTGAGTTTCCTTGAGCAAATTGGATTCAATAAGTGTACCGGGTGTAACAACGCGTGTTACGTCGCGTCGCACAAGACCTTTTGCAAGGGCGGGGTCTTCCATTTGCTCGCAAATGGCTACCTTGTATCCCTTCTCTATTAGACGGCCTATGTAGGTTTCAGAGCTATGAAACGGAACGCCGCACATAGGTGCTCGCTCCTCTTCTCCGCAATCCCTACCTGTGAGTGTTAATTCAAGTTCGCGTGATGCTAAAATTGCATCATCAAAGAACATTTCATAAAAATCACCGAGGCGGTAAAAAAGAAGATAGTCCTTATATTTATTTTTTATCTCGAAGTATTGTTCCATCATTGGTGTCATGGACGCTACTCTCCTTATCTAAAAAATGTTTTATATCAGTGGCAGGATGATTTGCAGGTTGCACAGTTGTGAGTACAAGCTGTTTTGGGATCTTCTCCTGTGATTGCACAGGTAATTGTGTTGTTCACTTCGTTCATGAGTTCGTTAACCTCAAGCTGAAGTTGGTTGAGTCTGAGAAATGAGGAATTAGTAACGATCTCTTGATACAATTGATTAATTCTCTCATTGATTGCATCAATGGTAACGAGGTCTCTATCATCCTTCACCATTTCAGCCTGAAGAGCTTCTTGCTGAACCTCATATTCTTTAAGTGCACCTTGAAGTGCAGCATCATTTTCGTATGCAATTTTTGCCTCGTTGAATTCTACAAGGCGGATATCTTTCTTAATAGCTTCACCAAGAAGCTTTGCAAGTTCAAAAATTTCCATATTTTCTCCTTAATCTACAATCTCTCCGACAAGAGCGAATGTTTCACATTTAGTTATTTTGATATTTACGAAATTGCCCGTATTTTCTACTGAACCGTTAAAAAGAACGATTTTATTTCCTTCGGTTCGTCCACAAAGAACCTCGGGGTTATTCTTGCTCGGCCCGTCGCAAAGAACACGAATAGTTTGTCCCATATGCTTTTGATTTATTTCATAGGCGATATCGTTTTGAAGGGCTAATAGGCGGTTAAAACGCTCGGATTGAACATTGTTCGGAACTTGGTCGGGCATTTCGGCAGCGGGTGTGCCTTTTCTTGGTGAATAGATGAACGAGTAAATCATATCGTATCTTATTCTTCTTAAAGCCTCGAGTGTACCCTCAAAGTCCTCTTCCGTTTCACCGGGAAAACCAACGATTATATCGCTGGTAATAACGATATCTGGTATTTTTGTTTTCATATAGTCGACAATGTCCAAGTACTTATCCATTTGATAGTGTCTATTCATTTTTTTGAGAATTGAATCACTACCCGATTGAAGCGGCAAGTGGAATTGCTTTGCAATGGTCTTGTGCTTTGCAATAACGTCAACAAGCTTCTTGGTAGCATCCTTGGGGTGACTTGTCATAAAGTGGAGGATGTAATCACCCTCTATCTCAGCAAGCTCATCAAGAAGATCCGCAAAGTCATAATCAAAGCCCATATCCTTGCCGTATGAGTTTACGTTTTGCCCAAGCAAGGTGATGTCCTTATATCCGTCAGCAACAAGTCCACGTACCTCAGCTATAATTTCTTCTTTTCTACGGCTTCTCTCACGTCCTCTTACGTAAGGAACTATGCAGTATGTGCAAAAGTTATTGCAACCATACATAATGGATACCCAAGCACGATAGTTGCTTTCTCTTCTAATAGGAAGACCCTCAGCAACGGAGTATTCTTCGTCATTACAGTAAAGTCGCTTTCCCTTGGAAACCTTTTTGAAAAGAAGCTCGGGAAGCTTGTGAATAGCGGCGGTTGAAAATACAAAATCAACGTATGGGTATTTGAATTTTATATCATTTACTCGATGCTCCTGAGTTACCATACATCCGCATACTGCTATTACAAGGTTAGGATTTTTTTGTTTAATGTGCTTATATTGACCGATAATAGAGAGTGCTTTAAGCTCGGCATGCTCACGGATCGCGCAGGTGTTTACAACGATAAGGTACGCCTTTTCGGGTGTATCAACTATTTCGTAACCCATATTCTGCGCCATACCGGCAATCTTTTCGCTATCAGCTTCATTTTGTTGGCAGCCAAAGGTCATAACAAAAGCACCTTTACGAAAACCGTTTTCCATAGCAAATCCATCGTTTTCGGCTCTTATGAGATTCATATATTCAAATTGAGCATTAATATCTTCTATCGGCAATATTTTCGTTTTCAAAACATATTTCTCCATAATACATAATTTATCATCATAATATTATACTCTCTCGCGCGCTAAAAGTCAAGATTATTATTTTATATTTTATAAAGTATATA
>CANBDB010000068.1 GCA_947367285.1 uncultured Clostridia bacterium
AAATAGTACTCCGTTTGGATAGAATGATGGTTGAGAGAAAAATGTCCTTAAACGAGCTTGCAGAGCGTGTGGGGATTTCTAACGTCAACTTATCCAAAATCAAAAACAACAAAGTAACGGCTATTCGGTTTGCCACCCTCGCGGCCATATGCGACGTGCTCGAATGCGAAGCGGGGGATATTCTTGAATTTCAGAAAGATGAATAGCCACAAACAATCTAAATAAACCTGCGGTTTGGCAAACTCTATATCCTTTAGGCTTACTTATTTAGGATGAGGTATTATACTAAATATGACAAACATCCTGAAATGTCGATTTTACGCTTCACAAAACAGATTGATTTTAACAGCAAAAAATGTTATAATATAAATAATGTTTTTAAAGGTGGTGAGATCGATTGAATTTATTGCATATGAAACACGCACTTGAAGTGGCAAAGGCAGGGTCGCTCAGCAAGGCTTCGGAAGTGTTGCTTATCGCAGCACCAAATATCAGTCGCTCCATCAAGGAGTTGGAAGCTGACCTCGGTATAACAATCTTTGATCGTACTCAAAACGGCATGAAACTGACACCGGAAGGTGAGGAGTTCCTTGAATTTGCGAAGAGTATTCTCGGACAGATTGATCATGTAGAGAACTACTACAAGAAGGGACATCCCAAAAAACAAACATTTTCTATCTCAGTTCCACGTGCAAGTTATATTTGCGAGGCATTCGCAGAATTCTCTAAATCTCTCTCCAAAGACGCTGCAGAGATATTCTATAAAGAAACAAATTCCCAACGTACTATAAACAATATGCTTAACCACGATTACAAGCTTGGTATTGTTCGTTATGCGGAAAACTACGATATGTATTTTAAGACTATGCTTGAGGAAAAAGGTTTTACTTACGAACTGATTACCGAGTTTACGTATAAAATTATTATGAGTAAGGATTCACCATTAGCAAAGCTCGACACCATATCCTCTGATGATTTAGTAGATTATATTGAGATTGCTCATGCAGACCCTTATGTACCGTCTATGCCGATATCCAAGGTAGTGAAAGAGGAACTTTCCGATGATATTGACCGTCGGATCTTCGTCTTCGAGCGCACCAGCCAGTTTGAACTTCTCTCAAGGAATTTAGAAACCTTTATGTGGGTATCTCCGATTCCTAAGTCTCTTCTTGAACGATATGACCTTGTTCAAAAAGAGTGTAGCGAAAACCGAAAAATTTATAAAGACTTACTTATTTATAAAAACGGATACAAGCTATCAAAATTGGACCGCCAATTCATAACAGAATTATGTGAATCAAAAAGAAAGTATCTTTAACAGATTATTCCGCCCAACCTTTGTGTAAGGTTGGGCTTTTTGTTTCGATATAGGTCTTATCGATATTGATAACACTGATTATCCAAATTAAGAATTTCCGGAATTAAAAATATGTTGTATAACTAAATCATCAAATAAATTCAAAGGAGATTTTATTTATGGCACGTTTTACTTTACCTCGTGATCTTTATCATGGCAAGGGCGCTCTTGAGGCGCTTAAGACTCTTAAGGGAACTCGCGCAATGGTTTGTGTTGGCGGTGGCTCTATGAAGCGCTTTGGTTTCCTTGACAAGGTTGTTTCCTACCTCAAGGAAGCAGGCATGGAGGTTGAGCTTTTTGAAGGTATCGAACCCGATCCTTCTGTTGACACCGTTATGCGCGGAGCTGAGGCTATGCTCGCGTTCCAGCCCGACTGGATCGTTGCAATCGGCGGCGGTTCTCCTATTGACGCTGCAAAGGCAATGTGGATCAAGTACGAGTATCCCGAAATTACCTTTGAGGAAATGTGCGTAGTGTTTGGTATTCCTGAGCTTCGTAAGAAGGCTCACTTTTGCGCAATTCCATCCACTTCCGGTACAGCAACCGAGGTTACCGCTTTCTCAGTTATTACCGACTATAAGAAGGGTGTCAAGTATCCTCTCGCCGACTTCGAGATTACTCCCGACGTTGCAATTGTTGATCCCGAGCTTGCTGAGACCATGCCCAAGAAGCTCACCGCTCATACCGGTATGGATGCTATGACTCATGCAATCGAGGCATATGTTTCCACTGCCAACTGTGAATTTACCGATCCTCTTGCAATCTTTGCTATCAAGATGATTCAGGAAGATCTTGTTGGCTCCTACAACGGTGACATGACCAAGCGTGCTTCTATGCACAATGCTCAGTGCCTTGCAGGTATGGCATTCTCCAATGCACTTCTCGGTATCGTTCACTCTATGGCACACAAGACCGGTGCTGTGTTCGAGGACCTCGGAGCACATATCATTCACGGCGCAGCTAACGCTATGTACCTTCCTAAGGTTATCGCTTTCAACGCAAAGGACGAGACTGCAAAGAAGCGTTACGGCGTAATCGCTGATTACATGGGTCTTGGCGGCGCTAACGATGATGAGAAGGTTGCAAACCTCATCGCTTACCTCCGTGGTATGAACGATGCCCTTAACATTCCTCAGTGCATCAAGAACTACGGTGCAGACGCTCTTCCCTGCGAGCAGGGCTTTGTTCCCGAGAACGTATTCCTCCAGAGACTTCCCGAGATCGCAAAGAACGCAGTTGCAGACGCTTGCACAGGCTCCAACCCCAGAAAGATTTCTGTCGAGGAAATGGAAAAGCTTCTCAAGTGCTGCTACTACGACACCGAAGTTGATTTCTGATAACGGGTAAACCGTATAATATTTGAAAGGACGGTTGCCGATATTTCGGTGACCGTCCTTTCATCAAGCGGAGGAGTAAAAATGTATAAGATAGTAGAAAAAAAGATACTCAATCCCACGGTGATTCAGTTCTATATTGAAGCACCACTGGTTGCCAATAAAGCTAAGCCCGGACAGTTCATCATTCTTCGTGTAGACGAGGATGGCGAGAGGATTCCTCTTACTGTTGCGGGAGTCAATAAGGAAAACGGTACCGTCAAGATTATTTTCCAGGTGGTAGGCGGTACTACAAAGAAGCTTTCCTATAAGGAAGCAGGTGAATATATTCAGGATTTCGTAGGTCCTCTTGGTGTGGCAACTCATCTTGACGGTCTTAAGAAGGTTTGCATTGTCGGTGGCGGTGTAGGATGTGCTATTGCTATGCCTATCGCTGAGGCGCTTCACAAAAATGGTGCACACGTTACAAGCATCATTGGATTTAGAAACAAGGATCTGCTTATCCTTGAGGACGAATTTAAGGCTTGCTCTGATACTCTGCACGTGATGACCGACGATGGCTCTTACGGAAAATACGGAAACGTAACTGTTCCTCTAAAAGCGATGCTTGAGGCGGGAGATAAGTTTGATATGATCATCACGATTGGTCCTCTCATTATGATGAAATTTGTAGTAGCAACGGCAAGGCCCTATGGCACGCCTGTAACAGCTTCTATGAATCCCATTATGATCGATGGAACCGGTATGTGCGGCGGATGCCGACTCACGCTCAATGTGGACGGAAAGAAGGTCACTAAGTTTGCTTGCGTAGACGGTCCAGACTTTAACGGCTACGAGATCGATTTTGACGAGGCAATGTCAAGAGGCAGAATGTACTCCGATTTTGAGCGCCACGCATACGAAAACTCCTGCAATCTCTTCAAAAAGGAGGTACAGTAAGATGGCAAAGACAAATATGAGTCTTATAAGAAATGCTATGCCTACGCAGGACGCGAAGGTTAGAGCGCACAACTTTGACGAGGTTGCACTCGGATATACTGAGGAGCAAGCCATCGACGAGGCTATGCGATGCTTGAATTGCAAAAATATGCCTTGTGTTGACGGTTGTCCCGTAAAAATTCATATCCCTGAATTTATTTCCAAGATAAAGGACGGTGATTTTGAAGGAGCATATCAGATTATCACAAAATCATCCTCTCTCCCTGCTGTCTGCGGCAGAGTATGTCCGCAGGAATCGCAGTGCGAATCCAAATGTGTCAGAGGCATCAAGGGTGAGTCTGTCGGTATCGGTCGTTTGGAGCGTTTTGTTGCCGACTGGCACAACACCTTCTCCACAGAAGAGCCCGCACATCCTGTGAGCAACGGACACAGAGTTGCGATTGTTGGATCCGGTCCTTCCGGTCTTACCTGTGCGGGCGACCTTGCAAAGAAGGGTTACGATGTAACAGTTTATGAGGCTCTTCATACCGCAGGCGGTGTGCTTGTATACGGTATTCCAGAATTTCGCCTTCCAAAGAAGATCGTTGCTAAAGAGGTTGATACACTGAAAAAGCTCGGCGTTCATATTGAGACAAACGTAGTTATCGGTAAGACTTTGACCATCGACGAGTTGTTTGAGATAGGTTACGAGGCTGTATTCGTTGGCTCGGGTGCGGGACTTCCCAACTTTATGGGCATTCCCGGTGAGTCGCTCAAGGGAGTTTACTCCGCAAATGAGTTCCTGACAAGAAGTAATCTGATGAAGGCTTATCTTAATTCACCCGAAACGCCTATTATGAAGGGCGGTAAGGTTGCTGTCGTTGGTGGCGGAAACGTTGCTATGGACGCTGCCAGAACGGCGCTCCGTCTTGGTGCGGAAAAAGTTTATATTGTTTACCGCCGTTCTATGGAGGAGCTTCCTGCAAGACGCGAGGAGGTCGAGCACGCAGAAGAGGAGGGAATTGAGTTCCGTCTGCTTTGCAATCCTATCGAAATTCTCGGATATAACAATCCCGATGATACAAGAGATCCCAAGAATGGATTTGTTAGAGCTATGATATGCGTCAGAATGGAACTTGGCGCGCCTGACGAGAGGGGCAGAAGACGGCCCGTGGTGATCCCTGATAGCGAATTTACCATTGACGTAGACTCCGTAATTATGTCAATCGGTACTTCTCCCAATCCTTTGATCAAATCTACCACGGAAGGACTTGAGGTTAATCGATGGGGTGGTATTGTCGTAAACGAAGATGGGCTAACTTCCCGCAACGCAGTATATGCAGGCGGTGATGCGGTTACGGGTGCGGCAACAGTCATTTCGGCAATGGGAGCAGGCAAAACAGCTGCAAAAGCAATAGATGATTATTTAAGCAAATAAATTAACAATAGAGGTAAAGGTTTAGCCCTTTGCCTCTTTTTTGTAATTCGATATTGCTATTATCGATAATGATAATACCGATTATCATAATTAAGAATTTTCAAAGCTTAGACTATTTGTTAAAATAATAACGAACTCAAGAGAAGGAGGTATCAAGATGTCAAGCTCATCTGTTACAAAGGCAACTTTGGGCAGAGTACCGCATTACTTAAAATTCTTAAAGGAACTACCTGATGACGGGTTTGAGTACATCTCAGCAACCCACATAGCAAGAGAACTCGAATTAGGAGAGGTTCAGGTAAGAAAAGATCTGAATGCGATAAGCGGCGCAGGAAAGCCAAAACTCGGTTACGTAACCGAGGAACTAATTCAAAAATTAGAAGACTGCCTTGGATGTAATAGAATGACGTCTGCAGTCCTCGTGGGTGCCGGTAAGCTCGGCAAGGCCCTGCTTGATTACAGCGGATTCGAAAAATTCGGAGTAAAAATCATAGCGGCCTTCGATAGCAATGAAACGGTGCTCAGTCTCAGCGGAAAGGTTGAGATACTTCCCATCAGTCAGTTTGAGCAGTTTTGCAAAGAACACAACGTCAAGCTCGGTATCATAACCGTAGGCGAAGGTTCAGCTCAAACGGTATGCGAACAAATGGTATCAAGCGGCATTGAGGCAATATGGAACTTCGCCCCATGCAAGCTAAAGGTACCAAAGGGGACACTGGTACAAAATGAAAACCTTGCCTTGTCCCTGGCTCACTTAAATAATCAATTATCTAATTCAAATTAGGAGGAAACAGAAAATGGAAAAGAACTATTTAGTCGTAGACAGCGTGGAAAAGCTTGAAGAAGCAATTGCACGCACCAGAGAGGCACAGAAGAAATTCGCGACCTACACTCAAGAGCAGGTTGACAAAATCTTCTTAGCTGCTGCATCTGCTGCAAACAAAGCAAGAATCCCCCTCGCAAAGATGGCGGTTGAAGAAACCGGCATGGGTATCGTAGAAGATAAGGTTATCAAGAATAACTATGCTTCTGAGTACATCTACAATGCATATAAGAACACCAAGACCTGCGGTATTATCGAAGAAGATAAAGCCTTCGGTATTAAGAAGATCGCAGAACCTATCGGTGTTATTGCAGCGGTTATTCCTACTACCAACCCCACTTCTACCGCAATCTTCAAGTGCTTGCTTGCTCTCAAAACTCGCAACGCTATCATCATCAGCCCCCACCCCCGTGCAAAGAACAGCACCATCGCTGCTGCAAAGTTAGTTCTTGAAGCTGCTGTAGCTGCCGGCGCTCCCGAAGGCATCATCGACTGGATCGACGTTCCTTCTCTCGAAATGACCAACACCGTAATGAAAGAGGCTGACATCATCCTCGCTACCGGTGGTCCCGGAATGGTTAAGGCTGCATACTCCAGCGGTAAGCCCGCACTCGGCGTTGGCGCAGGTAACACTCCTGCTATCATTGATGAGTCTGCTGACATCCTCCTTGCTGTTAACTCCATCATTCATTCTAAGACCTTTGATAACGGTATGATCTGCGCATCTGAGCAGTCTGTTATCGTTCTTGAGAGCATCTACGATGCTGTTAAGGAAGAGTTCGCTACTCGCGGATGCTACTTCCTCGATCCTAAGGAAACCGAAAAGGTTCGTAAGACCATCATCATCAACGGCGCACTCAATGCTAAAATCGTTGGTCAGCCTGCTGCTAAGATTGCAGAGCTTGCCGGTGTAACCGTTCCCGAAGGCACTAAGATCCTCATCGGTGAAGTTGAGAGCGTAGAACTCAGCGAAGAGTTCGCTCATGAGAAACTCAGCCCTGTACTTGCTATGTACAAAGCAAAAGATTTCGGCGATGCTCTCCAAAAGGCTGAACAGCTTGTAGCTGACGGCGGTTACGGTCACACTTCTTCTGTATACCTCAACGAGGTAACCGAGCAGGATAAGCTTGCTGATTTTGCTGCTCGCATGAAGACCTGCCGTATTCTTGTGAATACTCCTTCGTCTCACGGCGGTATCGGTGACCTCTACAACTTTAAGCTTGCTCCGTCGCTCACCTTGGGTTGCGGTTCTTGGGGCGGCAACAGTGTATCTGACAACGTAGGTGTTAAGCACCTCTTAAATATCAAAACAGTAGCTGAAAGAAGGGAAAATATGCTTTGGTTCCGTGCACCTGAAAAGGTATATATCAAGAAAGGATGTTTGCCGGTAGCTCTCGATGAGCTTCGCAGTGTACGCGGTGCTAAGAAAGCATTTATCGTAACCGACACCTTCCTTTATCAGAATGGCTATACTAAGCCGATCACAGACAAACTCGACGAAATGGGCATCGCTCACACCACATTCTTCAACGTTCAGCCCGATCCTACACTCGGCAATGCAACTGAGGGTGCAAAGCAGATGGCAGCATTCCAGCCTGATACCATCATCGCTCTCGGCGGCGGTTCTGCAATGGACGCAGCTAAGATCATGTGGGTTCTCTATGAGCATCCCGAAGCAGACTTTATGGATATGGCAATGCGTTTCATCGATATCCGTAAGAGAGTTTACACCTTCCCCAAGATGGGCGAGAAAGCATACTTCATCGCTGTTCCTACCTCTGCAGGTACCGGTTCTGAAGTTACTCCTTTCGCAGTTATCACTGACGGCGATACCGGCGTTAAATATCCTCTTGCTGACTACGAACTTCTCCCCAACATGGCAATCATTGATACTGATTTCCATATGAGCGCTCCTAAGGGCTTAACCGCTGCTTCCGGTATCGACGCTGTAACACACGCTGTAGAAGCTTACGCTGCAATGCTCGCTACCGACTATACCGACGGTCTTGCTCTCCAGGCTCTTAAGAATATCTTCAAGTATCTGCCCCGTGCATACGACAACGGTCAGACCGACGTAGAAGCACGTGAAAAGATGGCTAACGCAGCTACCATGGCCGGTATGGCATTTGCTAATGCATTCCTCGGCGTGTGCCACTCGATGGCTCACAAGCTCGGTGCTTTCCATCTCTTGCCCCTCGGCGTTGCGTTTGCT
>CANBDB010000069.1 GCA_947367285.1 uncultured Clostridia bacterium
ATAAAAACAAATTTATGGAGCTTTTTTATGTCAAAACGAAACAATAACCTGAATAATATTAGGTGCGAGTGCCAGCGCGCGAATAAAAAATTAGTAATCATTTTACCACTTTTACTGCTTTTTCTCGGTATTTTTACGCGATGGGTAAGCGGAAGTCCGCTCGGGGCTTTGCATTATCTTGAGGCTAAATCACTCGTGCCGCCGATATGGGTGATGGTGCTTATTTTCAGCAGTTTTTATGTCGCATCGGGATTTGCACTCGGAGTGGCACTCGGCAATCGTTTTTGTGCCTGCGGCGAGAAAAAATATCAGGGCGCTATGTGGTTTTGCATCTCGCTCGCACTTGGCTATGCGTGGTATCCGCTATTCTTTTGCGCTCGTCTTTTTCTTGTGTCGACCACAGTAAGTGCCCTGTGCCTGTTTTGTGCCATATGTGCCACGGTATGCTTTGCCAGCGTCTCCAAACTCGCATTTTTTCTCTCGCTCGCTTGCAACTGTTGGCTACTCTATCTCGTGTTTCTCAATCTTCAAATATTTTTCGCGATATAACGCAGGGGCTATGAAAAATAGCCTAAAAAAGTATTGACAAACCATATTGTCTAATGATAAAATATAACTGTAAATCGGAACGGACATATATTTCAAAAAGATGCCCGTGTGCAGAGAAGCTTTAAGCGCAGAGTGGCATTTTTGTGCCCGACTCTGCGTTTTTTTGCATTTCGTAAATTAAATATCAAAATTTTGAAGAATTTCTCAAAAAATATAGGTATATATATTGTAGGGTATTCAATATCCAAATGCATAAAAAGGCAGGTTGAAATTATGGACCCACAGTATTACCGTGAAATCAAAAACAAAAAATATGACTATAGGGAGGACTATATGAAAAGAATAACGAGCGTATTACTTATTTTTGTAATGCTTTTCGGAGCAGTGAGCTTGACGGCCTGCAGAGAAGAGTATGCCTTGGAAAAAGGTGAATTTGGGTATGATATCTTTTGTCCGTATGAGGGCGTTATGTTAGGGGTTAGATCTCAGGATAATACATTTTCACGAGATAACGTTAATTTCGACCTATACATTGGATTAAAGCGAGTGCAACATCCCATTAATAGATTTTTTACAAACCTTACCGCTGATCCTTCAATAGAACCTATTATAGAACCGGAAAAGGTAAATACATACTATTTGATAGGAATGTGGACTCTGACCGATTATCTCAATGCTTGTTACAATAATTTAGTTGATAACGTTACCGGGGACGACTTTTATATATTGAAGGAGATATCCTATGTAGACGCTATTAAAAACGATACGTACGATATTTACAGGTCACGTTTTACGGGAATAAATTATAATGGGTATGAAAATATTTCTGTACCACGGGATATGATAGATAGGGAGCTGGCTAATGATGATGCAGTGTATCATAGCATAGTAATAGCAATCGTGCAGGTTCAAAAAAACAGTGACGGTGAATATGAGGATACCGGATATTGCAGTTACACATTAGAATTGTGTATAAGAGAAAATGAGGAAGGAACTGTAACTTTAACGAGATAAGGTTAATTGTGACCTATACACTTGATTAAAGCGAGGTTTTGAGTATTAAAAACAAGATAATAGTTGACAAAGAACCTGTGTGAATATAAAAAAGATGGAGCATTTTGCTCCATCTTTTAATATTTATTTCGCATTAAGCTCTCTCTCAAGCCAAACGAGACCGAGTGAAAACGCGTCGTAAAGACCGTTTTTGTCGCCCTGCTTGAGAATTTTGTTGGGATCATTTGAGTCAATGATCTGAATGAAAATCTTGTCGGGGAGATCTTCACCGCTTTGCTCGTCCTTCTTGTAGGACATAATTTCAAGGAGCAAAAAGCACTTTTCAGTCTTATCTCCGTAGCAAATTGTATTGCCCTCACGTACAAGGGGTCTGTCTTTATATTCCAAATATTTTCCTTCAACGAGTTCCATATTAATCTCCTTCATTATTTTATCTTGTTAAGTATAGCACAAAAGAGCGGATATGTCAATACTTATCGTGAGTACTCCGCCTCGCGCATTTGTTTGATAACCTTGCTGGGTGTTTTCGATCTGAAAATCGCCGAGCCTGCAACGATAACGTTTGCGCCCGCATCAAGTGCGAGATGAACGTTTTCCGCAGTAATTCCGCCGTCAACTTCAATGTTGACGTTGATTTCGTGCTCGTCTATGTAATTTTTGATGGCACGTACCTTTTCGAGTGTTTCGGGAATCATTGCCTGGCCGCCAAAGCCGGGCTCAACGGTCATAACGAGAACCATATCCACGATATCGAGATAGGGTAGCACCGCTTCGTAGGGAGTGTTCGGAGAGATTGCAATGCCCGCTTTAACGTCAAAATCCTTTATTTTCATAATCGCGTCACGGGGACGGGAAGTACTCTCATAGTGTATAGTAATGCTGTCCGCACCCGCCTTTACGAAGTTATCAATATATCTTTGGGGGTGCTTTATCATAAGGTGAACGTCAAAAAAGAGTTTGGTCTTTTTTCTTATGGATTCAATTACGGGTGGACCGAAGCTGATGTTCGGAACGAACACACCGTCCATAACGTCGAGGTGGAGATAGTTTGCTCCTGCCTGACGAACTCTTTCAATATCCTGCGCGAGATTTGAAAAATCTGCGGCAAGGAGTGAGGGCGCAATATATATCATATTAAGCTCCTTTCATTGTTTGAAATTTATGTCGAAATCTACAAAATCAACATAGAATAAGTAGTGAAAATACAGTAAAGAGATTGCGGAGGGAATAGCTAAGTCAAGGACGTTTGCCTTGAAAAACCGCAATTTTTTTACTTTTTATATACAAGGCATACTGCGTGAGCGGCAATGCCTTTTTTCTCGCCTGTAAATCCGAGTCCTTCCTCGGTGGTTGCTGTAACGCTTATGCGATCAAGCTCGACCTCAAGCGCACGCGCAATATTGAGGCGCATTTGAGGAATGTAGGGGGAGAGCTTTGGCTCTTGGGCAAGCACAGTCGCATCAATGTTGCCAACCTCATAGCCATTTTCTTTAATCAATTCATAAACACAAGCCAAAAGCTCGAGGCTGTCAGCCCCCTTGTACTGTTCGTCGGTGTCGGGAAAGTGCTTACCGATATCACCGAGAGCAAGAGCGCCAAGAAGCGAGTCGCTAATCGCGTGGAGTAGCACATCCGCATCCGAGTGACCGAGCAAGCCAAGGTGATGGGGAATATTCACACCGCCGATAATCAGGTCGCGATTTTCAACCAATTTATGCACGTCATAGCCGTGTCCGATTCTAATGCTCATATCATTTTCTCCCTTGATTTAAGGATTGCAAGTGCCACGGGAATATCGTCAGGAGTGGTAATCTTTAAATTGTTCCTGCCACATTCAACGAGCTTGATGGAAGCACCGAGATTTTGGACGAGCGAGTTGTCGTCGGTAACTGCGAGATGATCGGCTTCCGCCTTTTTGAGGGCGAGCGCATATATCTCATGCTTGAAAACCTGCGGCGTTTGCGCAAGCCATATGTGATTGCGGTCCGCACTCGAATCAATATATAGGTTCTTTCCGTTTGAAACCTTGACGGAGTCCACGGCTCTCGTAGCAGCAGTAGCACAATCGTGCTTGTAAGCCTCACGGCAAACGGACTCAATTTGTTCGGGAGTGATAAGGCATCTCGCTCCATCGTGAATTGCCACGAATCGAGTTTGCTTGCTCACTGCCAAAAATCCGTTTCTGACGGATTCCTGACGAGTTTTTCCGCCACTAACAAGACGGACAAATTTTTTAAATTTGTAGAGCTTTTGGAACTCGCGATAGAGATAAAACTCATCCTCACGCGCAACAACTATTATTTCGCTGATGCACTCGCACGCGTCAAAAGCCATTATAGCACGGGCAACTACGGGGATATTGTCGAGGAGGAGCATTTGCTTTGAAATACCCTCACCCATTCTTGTGGAATTTCCCGAAGCGACGATAATTGCCGTGGTGGATTCCGTTCTGTTTCGCTTGCCGCCGATAGCTCTGACGGTATCGCTGATTTTGTTTAAGATATCCATTCGGGACTCCTTTCCAAAACGGTAATTAAAGAGCTTTTCCGTTTTCTATATCTTCGATAAGGGATAATCTTTTTACGTGGCGGTCACCCTCAAATTCCGCGTCAACGAATTCGTTAACGAGGTCGAGAGCAAGTCCTGCGCCAAGAACTCTTGCGCCAAGACAAAGAACGTTAGCATTGTTGTGAAGTCTTGTAAGACGAGCGGAGAAGGTGTCGGAGCAGCAAGCCGCACGGATACCGCGATGCTTGTTTGCCGCCATGCTCATACCGATTCCTGTGCCGCAAACAAGAATACCAAGATCCGCCTCACCCTTTTGAAGCTTTTGACAGAGATGACTTGCGAAAATAGGATAATCACAGCTTTCCGCGCTATTTGTTCCAACGTCATACACTTCAAAGCCGCGGCTCTGAAGATGTGCCTTTATGGTGTTTTTAAGTTCGTAACCGCCGTGATCGGCGCCAAGTACGATTCTTTTCATATTATTTTACCTCACTTTTTTCTTTTTCAAGACGCTCAAGTCGTTCTCTCTCGGCCTGGGATGCGCGAAGATATATTGGGGAAAGCTCTACGTCGGTTGTGAGAAGCTCCTCGCGTGATGCCTCAAGCGCACAAAGTGCCACACTGTATGCACTTTGGTATTGATGAATGAGGGGAGTATTCTCAGTGCTTATTTTGGTAAAAGCACCTTTTGCTATATCATATCCATCGCCGCAAATATATATCTTTTTGTCGGCAAATTTTTGAAGAAGCTCTTCTTCGAGGTCATAAACGGATATGAGTCTATCCTCGCAAAGACGAGTCAATCTTCCGTTTTCACAAAGGAAAAGCGCGTTGTAGAGCTGACCGCGGCGCGCGTTCATCACGGGGCAAACGATTCCGCCGGCATAGAGAATATTGTGCGCGAGCGCATCAAGACTTGACACGGGAGCGCAGGGCTTGTTTTTGTTGAATGCAAGTCCCTTAATTGTTGCCGCACCGATTCGCACACCGGTAAATGAGCCGGGGCCCGCGCTGCATGCAAAAAGGTCGATATCGTCCACAGTCAACTTCAATACCTTGAGAGATGCCTCAATCATGGGCAAAAGTGTCTCGCTGTGAGTATTGCCGTTATTTATTGAAAACTGAGCAAGTAACTTTTCGTTCTCGCAAATGGCAACCGTCGAAACTATCGCGGTTGAGTCAAGAGATAAAATTTTCATAATTAATCTCCAATTCTACTTAATTTCTATTTTGATAAGACGTTCATCTGCTTTTTCAAGATTGGTCTTAATAATCTCCACTCTGATATGCTCCTCGGGAATGGCGTAGGGAATATTCTCACTCCATTCCACAAGACAAATTGAGCCATCGTCAAGATAGTCATAGTAGCCGATGGAGTAGAGATCGTCCTCATCGGTGATGCGGTACATATCGAAGTGGAATACACGTCTTGCACTCTTCGTGGGATATTCGTTAACGAGTGCAAATGTTGGGGAACGCACAAGCGCGTTTGGTGAGAACACTTTTGTGAAACCGCGCACGAAAGCCGTTTTTCCAACACCCAAGTCGCCGTAAAGGGCGATAAAAGAGGGAAGTGTGAGGTCAGTTTCAAGCTCTTTTGCGAGCGAAAAACCTACCGCTTCGGTCTCCTCGGGAGAATTTGTGATAATTTCTTTGTAGCTTTGCATATTATTTGTTCTTTTTAGCAATTTCGGTAAACTTCTTTTTTGAGCCGTCGGGATACTGCACCACGGTGGCCTCAAGCTGAGCGCCAAAGGACGCGCGGATTTCCGCAACGTACTCCATACGGAGCGCGTGCTGCTCCGCCTTTTCTTCCTCAGTAAGCTCGCGAACCTTTTGCTCGTGAGCGTAGTATTTTATTTTGTCAAGCTTTTCTCTTTCCATTTTAACTCCTAATCGGTGAATGAATACATTTTATAAAGGTCTGCATAAAGTCCGCCGCGTTCGATAAGCTCCTTGTGAGTGCCGCTTTCCTCAATGCCGTTTTCGGTGAGAACGAGAATTCTATCCGCATTCTTGATGGTTGTCAAGCGGTGAGCAACTGTGAATGTTGTTCTACCCTTGGCGAGCTTTTCAAGGGATTGCTGAATGAGGTATTCGCTCTCGTTATCGAGGGCACTCGTTGCCTCGTCGAGAATGAGGATTGGGGGATTCTTGAGGAACACACGGGCAATAGAAATTCTTTGCTTTTGACCGCCCGAGAGTTTAACTCCGCGCTCACCGACGTATGTATCGTAGCCGTCGGGAAGTGTGAGAATGAACTCGTGCGCGCCCGCAAGTTTTGCAGCCTCAATAATTTCTTCGTCGGTACAGTTTGGCTTACCGTATGCGATATTCTCACGAACACTTCCGGAGAAGAGGTAAACGTCCTGTTGAACGATACCGATATGCTCGCGAAGAGATTTTTGTGTTATATTCTTGATATCCTTTCCGTCAACCAAAATCTTGCCGTCATTCGCCTCGTAGAAACGGGGAATAAGCGCACAAAGAGTGGTTTTACCGCCACCCGAAGGCCCAACGAGAGCCACACTCTCGCCTGCCTTAACGTGGAGATTTAACTTGCAAAGAACGTTTTTCTCCGTGCCACTGTAACGGAACGTGAGGTTTTCAAAGGTGATTTCACCCTTAACGTTTTCAATGGTTTCCGCGTCTTTAGAATCCTCGATATCGGGATCAATATCCATGATCTCGCAAAATCTTTCAATGCCCGTCATACCGCGTTGGAACTGTTCAGTAAATTCAACAAGACGGCGAATTGAGGTGAGAAGCATGCTCGCAAAGAGCATGAACGCGATAAAGTCCGCACTGCTGATTTTGCTGTCCGCGAGGAAGAACGCACCCGCAACCACAACGATAATGTAGAGCGCACCGTCAAAGAAACGTGTTGAGCTTTGGAAAGCTCCCATGTATTTGTAAACCTTCTTCTTAACTTTTAAGAAGGATGAGTTACTCTTTTCAAACTTTTCAATCTCGGTGTCCTCGTTGGCAAAGGATTTTACCTCGTGAATACCTAGCAAGCTGTCTTCAACCTGGGAGTTGAGCTCACCAACAATGCGGCGGCTCTCCTTAAAGCCCTCTTTCATCTTCGTTCTAAAGCGAGTCATACAAATGATCATCACGGGAACGATAGCGAATATGAGGAGTGTGAGGGGAACGTTTATCGTGCAAAGAATTGCAAAGGATGCAAGTATCTTAATACCTGCGATAAAGAATTCCTCGGGGCAGTGGTGTGCAAATTCGGTAACATCAAAGAGGTCGCTAGTAATTCTCGACATAAGAGTACCGATTTTAGTGTTGTCATAGTACGAGAACGAGAGCTTTTGAAGGTGGGTGAAGAAATCTCGACGCATGTCCGTTTCAATCTTTGTGCCCATAATGTGTCCTGTGGACGCCATGTAAAAGTAGGCGGCAGTATCTATAAGACGAAGCACGAGATATATCACACCGCAGGTAATAATGAATTTTGGTGTGAGAGATGCAACGTCGGTCTCGGCTCTGCCCGTTATTTCACGCGCGATAAGTGGGAGAACGATTTCAACTACCGTTGTCAGCGACGCGCAAAGAAGGTCGAGAAAAAGTATTCCTTTGTATTTTTTGTAATAGGGCAAAAATCTAAAAAGCAAATCGCCCTTTTTCTTCTTGTTTTCTTGCATTTGTAAACCTCTCTTGTTTGGATAAAATAACGCCGATCCTTAGCGCTGTTTCGCTTATCAGGAAATTTCCAGGATCGTCAGTTTGTATTCGCCGTCGGGTGCCATAACCTTGACGGTGTCGCCGACTTTACGACGCAGAAGCGCCGCGCCGACGGGGGATTCGTTGGAGATCTTGTTTTCCATTGCATTCGATTCCGTCGTACCCGTGATCTCGTATACTTCCTCTTCCTCAAGCTCGGAATCATACACGCG
>CANBDB010000070.1 GCA_947367285.1 uncultured Clostridia bacterium
ATATTAAAACATTAAAAAAGACTTGAGATGCAAAAAAGCACGGCGATGCCGTGCTTTTTTGTCTATAGTTTGATTTCTACCGCCTCGCCCAAGGGGAGTGAGTAGATGAAGATCTTGTGAGGCGATCTGCCGATAAGACGCTCGACTGCCATTGCGTAATATTCTAGCTGCTTTCCGTGGCGCGCCTTCATTTTTTCAATAATGAGTGATTCATCTCTCAACTCCTCGGGTGTGAGGTAATCGGTCTTATAATCACAAAGGATCACATCACCGTTTTCGCTCTCAAAGAAGAGGTCGATAACGCCCTGAACGAGAATTTTCTCACCGTCGATATCGGTCTTAAATTCTTCATCCTGCGTGAAATGAGAGGCAGGGAGCAGGATGTTGAATCTTTGCTCGCGATAGGTCTTTTTCGCATTTTTGAGAAGCTTATAAAATTCGCTTTCAAAGAATTTTTCAATTTGGCGAATATTGATAAGCTCCGCAATTTGCGGTGCGATAAATCGTTTATCAACAAGGCGATCAAGCTCTGCGCGAGCACCGTTTTTCTCCGCATTTTCAAAGTCACAGAACTGCAAAAACAAGTGTGTCGCGGTACCTTTGTCAGCACCTGTCACCTTGGATTTATTCTCAAAAAATTCTTCAATTTCAAGTATTTTGGCTTCATCAAAAGACTCAAGCGTAGCCGCATCATCATTCATATCATCAAGCACAGTTGGTGTCAGCTTTGATACCGAAAGCTTTGCAGGGAGCTTGCCGAGATAAGCGCGCTGATATGTGAAATCAAGGCGCTCTTTAATTGAGTTTATTTGCTCCTCGGTGATGATTCCGCACACTTCGTTTACCTGCTCATTTGAGTTTTCACAAGAGGTGAAAACAGCAATTTCTTCTCGGTCAATAGCGGTGAAATCGTAGCTTTTTCCGCTTGTCAAGGGGTAAATTGATGCAAGGATCATAGATAGCCAGCTCTTGCATTTTTTAACCCTGAAGTCATCGGCAAATTTGGATGCGAGTTTTGCTTTTTCATCAAGCTTTTCAAGCCTTGACTTTGTGTGTGCCGTAACGTAGAGTCTCTCCCTCGCTCTAGTGAGAGCAACGTAGAGAATGCGCATTTCTTCCTCAATTTGAGAGTTGGAAATCTCGAGCGCTATCGCCTCGCGCAGGGGAGTGTTTACTCTTGCCATGCCGTCAAGGGCGGCGAGCTTTAGGGCAATTCCCGCGTTTGGATGATAGAGCAAATTGGGCTTGAGGTCTTCAAGATTAAAGGGGCTTTGAGTGTTGCAAATGAAGCAAACGGGGAATTCAAGACCCTTTGATTTGTGCGCAGTTATCATTTGAACCGCATTAGTGTCCGCGTCCTCATGGGTGAGGGACGGCACTTTTTTGTTTTCTATGAGCTCGTTAATGTAGCTAATGAAATTATTAAGTCCCTTGAATGATCCCGATTCAAAGCGTCTTGAAAGCTCGTAAAGTCGAGTGAGGTTTTGCTTGCCCTCGCTCTCGTAAGAGGTCATTGAAAGGTCGCGGTAAACGTGATTTAGTAGCTTGTCGATAGGAAGTCCCGTAGCCAAATCTCTATATCCCGTGATTTTTTCAAGGAAAAACTTGTTTTTCACTTTTATAGATTCATTCTCTCCCGAGTATGTTGTAAGTGCTTCAAAAAGTGAAAGCTCATCCGTGGCGGATGTTCTTATTTCGATAAGCTCGTCCATGGTGTAGGCGAAAATGGGGGAGTAGAGCGTTGCCGCGAGAGGAATATCCCTATGCGGATTATCGATTGTTGAGAGAAGCGAGAGTGCGAGAAGCACGTCGGGGGTTTCAAACAAATCGTATTTAGAGTTATCCGAGCACGGAATTCCGTAAAGCTCCAGCGCTTTGGTAATGTCGGCTGCGGGTGTTGTAGAGCGCATCAGTATTGCAATATCGCGTGGCTCAATGGGGGTGTCATCCGCCTTTTTCTCAAATTTGATTAGGCGATCGATCTCCTTTGCTATCCAAATTGCCTCGGGATTTATTTCACTATTTTCGCTTTCGTCCTCGTCATCGGAATCATCCAAAGTGGATTTTGATTCCGTAGTAATAACGGTTACGTTGACCTTGGGTGAGGGAAGAGTTCTACCTTCTTCTACCTTTGAGAAGATCAAGTCGTCGTCGGGAGAGTATTCTATGCTCTTACCGCAGTTACCAAAGAGGTAGGCAAATATCTTATTTGTGAAATCAATTACGTTCTCGTCGCAACGGAAGTTGTTGGACATAAATATGAGGGCATTATCCGAGTCCTGCGCGTCGGCAATTGGCGGAAAGCTCTTTTTGTACCCTGCAAAAACGTCGGGGTCGGCACCGCGGAAGCTGTAAATGCTTTGCTTGATGTCGCCAACCATAAATCGGTTATTTTCCTTGGAAATCAAGCGGAATATCAGGTCTTGCATAAAGTCAACGTCCTGGTACTCGTCAATATAAATCTCGTCAAATTGCTCCTTGTAGGAAAGAGCAATATCACTCGGTGAGCCGTCGGGATTTGTAAGGAGCTGATATGCAAATCGTCTTATATCATCAAAATCGAATGCGCGTCGCTTGATTTTTTCGGCGAGAGCAGCATCTTGAAATTCGCTCAAAACATTGTAAAGCGAGAGTAGAATTTCGCTCGTTTGCATCATTGTTTTGGCGAGCTCTTTTTCATCAAAAGAGAAAAATCTCTCCGCGGCGGATTTTATGAATTTGACCTCTTCGTCGCGTATTGCCTTGCAAGCGAGTACGTCCTCGGTTTGATATTCTTTTTTGAGTGAGCCCAGCTTTTGCTTGTTAAAGGAAAGCACTTTTTCTCGTGCGAGAGAATAGTTGTTTTTCTGCAATATTTCAATGAGTTCAGCCAAAAATTGCTTTTCGTATGAAAAAGCCGGAAGATAAGCCTTGGCAACCTTTTCATCACTTGCCGTAACATCGCAACAGTGCGAGAGCGCGGAGTGATAACTCTTTGCGGCATTTAAAAGATATGTATTTATGATTTCGCCTTGGCTGCTCATGAAAAAGTCGAGCTTGGCTTCGGCTTTAAGCTTGTTGGCGAGAATGAGTATAACACTTGTACCCTCGGTCTTTGAGCAAAGCTTGTTTTCAAGAGCAAGGAATATCTCGGATAGGGTATCGCTTTGCTTAGCAGATGTGAAATTTTCCACGAAAGCAAGGAATCCATCGTCCTCATTTGCATTTTTATCGTAATGCTCCTCAATTACCGAATCCATTACTTCTTTGCGAAGAAGCGCCATCTCACCCTCGTCCGCAAGTCTAAAATCGGAAGGAAGGGATAGACGTTGGAAGTTTGAACGAACTATATCAAGATAAAATGCGTCAATGGTACAAATGCGCGCGCTTTCAAGCAATACAAGCTGCTTTGAAAGGTACTGGCTTGTCGGATTTTTTGTAAGCTCGTCGGAAATCGCATTTGAGAGCTTTCGCTTTAGGTCTGCTGCGGACATTCGAGTAAAGGTTACTATAAGCATTTTGTCTATGCTTGCGGGGGCGCTCACATCAGTAATCTTTCTTATGATTCTTTCGGTGAGAGTTGCGGTTTTACCCGAACCTGCCGCCGCACTAATAAGGAGAGTTTTGCCACGAGCTTCTATGGCTTCTTTTTGATTGTCTGTCCAATTTTTGCTCATTTTTACCTCCCTTACTTATTTGAACGAGTTACGGATGCTCGGCAAATGGATTTCATTTTGCAGTAACGGCAGGGTGCTTTATCCCCGTGTCGCAAGGGAATGGCATTTGCCTTTCCATCACGCATACTCTCCGCAACGCGAACTATCGTTTCGGATAGCATTGAATAAAGCTCTTCGAAACCGTCGTTTGAGACGATTTGCTTGCCGATTACGTTTCCGTCATCGTCGGTTTTGATTTTAGAAATGATCTTAGGATCGAGATTGTGGTTGATTGCGTTTAGTACCTCGATATCATCAATGAGTAGGCCACTGCGAGCAAACTCGTTCTGAACGAGAGCCTCAAGCTTGTCGCTCTCGCAAAACGTGTCCACGGATACCGTGGGTGTATTTGATGAAAGATACTGAATTCCTGCGGGAAGAACTTGTCCGCCCTCCTCGCAACCAAGCTCGAGCTTTTTGCCCTCGCTCTGTGCTTTGCAAAGAGAGAAGAGATATATGAGAAGCTGGGTGTTGAGTCCTTCCTTGAGATCCTCAAACGAGAATTCTTTGCTACCTGTCTTGTAGTCAACTACGCGGATATATACGTTGCCGTCTTTTTTGTACGTATCAACTCGGTCGGCAATTCCTCGGAGTGTAACCACGCTTCCGTCCTTGAGGGCAAACTCAAACGCACGAATTCCATCCTCGCCCATGCCCACTTTAAGCTCAAAGAATGAGGGATAAAAATCGCTGTACTTGAACTCGTTTATAAGATTTTTGGCAATCATGAACGAGAGCTTATTAAGGCGCATAAAGAGGTGCTTGGTTCTGTTGGAAATTGCATAGTCCTCTCCAAGAAGCTCAAAGAGATAGTTGCGTACGGTTTTCTTAAGGATTGCGTCAATCTCCTCGTCGGATAGAGTTAGCTTGAGAGTTCCGTCAGCGCTGATTTCCCTCATAAACATTTCAAGTATGTAGTGAATAAACGTGCCTATGTCATTGAGCTGGAAGACCGCTTTTTTGCTCTCGCGAAGACCGAGTACGTACGAGCAGTAGTAGTCAAAGCCGCAAAGCACGTACTTTTCAAGTCGGGATTGAGTGAGTGAAACACGGTCACCGAGAATTTGCTTTACAAGCTCCGGAGACACCGAGCATCTTTTTTGTGAAAGAGGAATCTCAATTCCTTTTGAGAAGGAATCCGTACCCTCGGCATCGGTTATTATTTCTTTGATTATTTGTGAATTTTCGTATGATTTAATCCTAGGATATATTTGCTTAACGGATGCAATATTCCACGCCTTGTCCATGGGTGAAAGAGCACTTTCCTTTGTGCAGGGAACGTTCGGGAACAGTTTTTTGAGACGCTCAAAAACAAGGGATTGTCTTTGAGAAGAGCCATCGGAGGAAAGTGCGCTACAGATGAGTGTCAATTTTTCGCGCGGTGCACAAAGCGCTCTATAGACGTAGAACAATTCCTCGCTCGTTTTTGTATTAGTATCGGCGGAGAGAGAAATATCAAGCTCCTCGAGCAGCTCCTTATCACTGTCGGTAAATATACCATTATTCTTTACGGATGCGGGGAACTCGCCCTCGTTAAGCCCCATAATAAAGGCATGCTTAACACCTGTAGTTCGTAGCATGGATGCAGAGCCCACAATGACTTCATCTGCCGAGGTGGGAATTGTGCCAATATTGCTCTCGGCAAACATCAAAGAGAGCGCGGCGGAAAATTCTTCAAATGTAAATATCTTGTCGCCGAAAACGTTTGCGAGATCGTAGAGAATATTGAGGGTGAGGGAGTATAATTTCATCTCTTCGTCCGCTGCTTTTTTATTTCCTGCAGCGAGATAACGAGAGCAATTATTTCTAACCTTTTCCGTGATACGTGAATCCTTCAAAAACTGGATAGTTGCCCCGCACATTTCCTTTACGTTACTTGAGGCATCAAGTCTCGTGAAGTATAGGGTTAGAGGGGGAACTATTGACGATTTTATTTCGTTTGCGGTTTTGAGGATTTTTTCTCCGCGCCTTGTCATCTTGGCGGAATAGCCGTCGGGATTCATTGTCCATTTCTCGCCAAGGAATTTATTGCCGTTGATATTCCAAGTTGTAACGTAATCTTCAAAAACGTCCGCGTCAAAGGGATCAACGTCGCAAAAACCTGATTTGAGATGTGCAATAACATTAGTTCCGCGCCAATTGGTTTCCTTGATTTTGAGCGCGCTGAAGATGTATTTTGCGAGCACCTTAGTCATAAGGTCGGTTTTTTCGCTCATAAAATACGGAATGCCGTATTTTTCAAGCGCAACGTCGAGTATACCGCGGTATTTTTCACTATCGCGGAGAATGATAGCCATTTCTCCGTAACGAGAGCCATTTTGAACGTGTTTGCAAATTTCACTGGCAATTAAATCCGCCTCGGAGTAGGGCGTATCGCAAAGATAAGCGGAGATAGCGCCACTATTATTACCGGTGAATGAGGGTGCGTCAAAGCACCAAATATTCTTTTCTAAATACTGAAGCTCAGTTGAATTTGTTCTGTGGTTTTCGGTGAGATATGTTTCGTCAAACGAAATGCCCTGCAAGTGCTTCTTTAATTTGGTAGCAGTTTGTCTTAAACTTTCAAGGTGTATGGAATTATCGTTTGGAGTAGGGATTGGGAGCGAGATATAAAGCTCGTTGCAAAGCTGTGCTATTTGAGCAATGAATTCAAATTCCTGTTTTGTAAAGCCTGCAAATGAATCGATATATACATTTGCTCCTTCAAAGAAGTTGTGATTTTCCAAAATTTCTATAGCTTTTGAAATATCGTCGGAAGTATCTGTAAAATACTCATTAAGCTGTGAAGTGTAGGCGGAGTATATGAGCGAGATGTCTCTCAATTTACCGTAAAGGGAAGAATTTGCATCAAGCTTAGAGGTTGCAAGATCAAGCTTTTCGGGGGATACGCAGTATGCCTTTAGCTCGCTTGTTGCGGATATCATTTTCTTGGTGAGTGAAAAATCGCTCACCTCACCTGCTTTATATTCCTCAAGCATGGGAGCAAGCTCGCGAAGGGTATTCCACATTATGAGGGATTTGAGTCCCGGAGTGGCGAAATTGTAGGAGATACCGCCAAATGTGCGGAATATGCTATTGCAAAGACGGGAGAAATTCATCACTTCAACGTTGAGCTGTGCTGATGCAGGAAGCAACGAAACAATGGTGCGCTCAACGGACACAGTTTCTTGCTCGGGAACGATAAAGAACGCCTTTTTGCCGTATTTGACGTCACTTTCGAGATACTTGAGCATTGCGTGTGTTTTGCCCGAGCCCGAGGGGCCGTATATGTAATGTACCATAGCTATTTCTCCTTTCCTTCAAGTGTTTTGAGGTTTCTCAATATAACATTCTTGCCTCGCCAAGAATACGCGCGCTTGGAAAATTCTTCGTCAGTCATAGAATCAACCAACTCACAAGTCAAGTTGGGAGTAAGGTTATTTTTGAAAAAATCTATATTCGTAAAAATGGTTTTATTTTGAATTGCGATCTTTGTGTATGGACAAATGCTTTGACAAATGTCGCAACCCCATGCGACACCGCTATTTTTTATTATTTGTTGCTCATCCGGTGTAAGCTCACCCTTTTTTTGTGTGAGTGCGGAAAGACAGTTCTCAACGTTTGTACCAACGGGGCAGGCGGATATACATTTTCCGCAATTTATACAGTTTTGTATTTCTACTACGGACGAGGGCAACTCGGCATCCGTTATGATTTCACCGAGGAAAACGAATGATGAATATTTCTCGGTAATCAAAAGATGATTTTTACCGACAACCCCAAGTCCTGCACGCGCCGCGGCATCTATCTCGTCAATTGGGGAGTGGTCGGTAAATCCTGCAAAACGGTTTTCGGGATATTTGGATCTCAGGTCGGTGATTATCTCCTCAAAAAGCATTGAAAAATACAAGTGATAATCACGGCTCACGGCATATGCGGAAATATTTCGATTTTCTAAACTTTTTTCTGAGAAATAGGGAACTGCAAAAATGATAACTGAGCCGCTTGCTATGCCATGTCTTTCAAGAAGATACTTGCGTTTTATATTACATTCGTCAAGTCGCAAGCATGACACAAGCTCAATATTGCGCTTATTTAGTTCATTTTTGATATGATTGAGCATAGTATCCCTCCTGAAAATTTGTTATACATAATCATTATAAACTAAAATTCGATTTTTCTCAACCGTTTTTTTGAAAAACATTAAAAAATATATAAATTTATAATAATAGCTATAAAAACATAATTTGTTCAAAAAAAGTTCATAAATAGGGTATAGAAT
>CANBDB010000071.1 GCA_947367285.1 uncultured Clostridia bacterium
TCTTAAAACGATGACGCGCGAATACGACGGCTTTAAAATTGCGGAAAAGGATCTTTTGCTTCGCGGTCCCGGTGATTTTATAAAGGGCTCGTCCGATCCCGCGGTTCGTCAAAGCGGAGGCTTGCGCTTCAGACTTGCGGATATGAGTGAGGATGCCGGTGTTCTTGGTGATGCGTATGAAGCGGCAAGGGAATTGACGAATCTATCACCCGATCTTTCCGATAAGCCCGAGCTTAAGGCCATGATAGACAGGATGTTTTCAATAGATACGCATTCATTGAACTAAATATTGACAAATATTTTTAGTTTTTCCAATAAAAATGGCATTTGTTAATGATTTGTTCATATTCGTGTGTTAATATAAGTTGTTGACAAGTCAACAATTTGGAGGATGAATATGGATACCATTCGTTTTTTGGTGTTTTATCAGAGTATCAATAGGATAGTTAAGGATATCAAACGACTCGAAATGAAATATATGAGTGAGCACGGATTGCGCTCGGTTCATATGGGGTGCCTGCTTTGCATCAAGCATAGCGAGAAGGGTGTAACGGTTACGCAACTCGCTAAGGCAACAAAAACAGATAAGGCATTGATATCAAGAGTCGTAAAGGAACTTCTTTCCGACGGCTTTATTACCACAAAGAGTGCTGACAAAACCTACAATAAAAAATATATTCTTACCGAAAAAAGTGAAATTGTAACTGATGATGTTGAGGAAATTATTTCTAAACATATGGCTAATGCGAGAGCGGGAATCCCTGAAGAAAAGCTAAATGTCTTTTATGAGGTTTTATCCACGCTTGAACATAACATTTCACATGATGCGAATAAAGGATAAGAAAAAGGAGTTTATTATGGAAAATTATTTAAGACCTGTTAAAAATCTTATTGATAACTTTGGCTACGCGGCGGAAAGATTTGGAGATCATCCTCTTTTCAAATTTGAAAGAGCAAGAGTTGATTGCGAAATATCTTATAAAGCATTCTACGAATATGCTTGTGCTGTTACTCGCGGATTTATACATCTCGGCCTTGCCGGCAAGAGAGTGGCAATTATCGGCGAGAACTGCCCCGAGTGGATTGCAACCTATCTTGCAGCTATCACGTCCGGAGGTATTGCAGTTCCCATTGACGTGGCACTCTCCAAGGAGCAGCTCGTTGAGTTTGCTAAGATGGCAGAGGTAGAAGTACTTGCTTATTCTAATACTTGGGCCCCCTTCGTTGAAGAAAATGCGGATCAGTTTGAGGGTGTTACAACCTTTATCAAGCTTGCGGACACTGAATTTGATTTTACTACCGCACAAGAGTATGAGCTTGAGAGATTTACAACTGTAGAAAAGATTGCTCATACGGGTAATGCTGTTAACGATATTGAAATTCCCGAGCAGGACGTTGAGAGAATGAGTGTAATGCTCTTTACATCAGGTACTACGGGAACAAGTAAGATAGTTATGCTTTCTCAAAAGAATATCGTAACTGTTGTAAACGCTGCTCGTGAGCCCCTTAAGCACTTTACAAATGAAGACACAATTCTTTCTGTACTACCTGTGCACCATACTTACGAGCTTACTGCGGGAATCTTTTGTGCTACTGACCACGGTTGTACGATCGCAATTAACGATTCCATTAAGCACGTAACTAAAAACCTTAAAAAATACAGACCCACGGGTATGACGGTAGTTCCGCTTTACGTTGAGGTGTTCTATAATAGTATTATGAAGAATGTTCGCAAGCAGGGAATTGAAAAGACCTTCAATATGGCACTTAAATTTTCCAAGATTGCGGGAGCTGTACACATTGATATCCGCAAACAACTCTTTGGCAAAGTTGTAGAAGCATTTGGCGGACGCCTTTGCAAGCTTGTTTGCGGCGGTGCGGCACTTCGTCCCGAGCTTGTTGATACCTTCAAGGCTATCGGTATTGAAATTTCTCAGGGCTACGGTATTACAGAGTGTTCTCCTCTTGTTTCTGTTATTCCTGCGGGCGTTTACAACCCCAAGTCTTGCGGTAAGATAGTTGAATGTATGCAGGTATATATCGACAAGGAAAACCCCACTGATGAGTTTGGTGAAATCGTAGTTAAGGGCGATAACGTAATGCTCGGTTACTACAATAATGAGCAGGCAACAAACGAGGTGCTTTCTAAGGGTTGGTTCCATACCGGAGACTACGGATACGTTGATAAGGAGGGCTACCTCTATATCACGGGTAGAAAAAAGAATATCATTGTTCTTCAGGACGGTAAAAACGTATTCCCGGAGGAGATTGAGGAGTACCTTGGCGCAATTCCTCACATCAAGGAATGTGTTGTAGTTGGCCGTCAGAAGGATAATGACCTTGCAATCACCGCTATCGTTTACCCCGACTTTGAATATACAGACAGCATCGGTCTCAAATCCAAGGAAGAGGTTTATAACGCAATCAGAGATAAGATCAACGAGACCAATAGAAAGCTTGTTGGCTATAAGAGAATCGTTTCCCTTGAATTCATTGAAGAAGAGTTCGAAAAAACACCTTCTAAGAAGATTAAGAGATATCTTTACAAATAATAAAAAGTTAAGGACGGAGATTACTCCGTCCTTTTTTTAGTAATAAAAATCGTGAAGTCCTATTCGACCTGCGAAGGGGCGATTTTTACTAATCCAGTTGGTTGTTGCAATTCTCGGATTAAAGAAGAAGAGAACACCGTCGATTATTTCATATCCCTCAAGACACATCTTTGCTGCCGCTATACTCTCGGCACTGGGTGTGTTGTAGATGGTGCCTGTATAAGCGGGGGTGAATTGTATTCCGTTCTTGAAGTCAAAAATAACTCCGTATATCGTGTTGGGATAGCGTTTGTCGGCAACGCGATTTAGAACTACATTACCAACTGCAATTTTGCCCTCAAGTATCTCGCCTCCCGCCTCTGCCTCGATTATACGCGAAAGCCAATAAAGCTCGTCCGCGTTGTAAAAGCTCTCGGCATCTGCGATACTCCAACTCTCGCGCACGAGATTAACCGAGCGAGTAGCCGCATCCCACTTAACGTCAAAACCAAGTGCCTTTGCAAGCGGGCGAATGGGAACGTAAAGAGATCCATTCACGTTTTGAACGGGGGACTTGCCGTAGAAATATCTTCCGTTCACGGATATGTATCGAAGTCCTGTTGTAACGGTGATTTTTGTGTCCCCATAGCTTACTGTTGCCGTTTTGGTGCGATCATTATAGGTAATTTTCGCATCAGGTCTGACGGTTTCCGCAAGCTTACGAAGCGGCATATAGGTGATTTCATTTATCAGTAGTGCCTTGCCATCTCCGAGAAGCTCTCCCTCGATAGAGATTGGTATTTGTTCATAGTCATTTTTTTGCGCTGCGAAGCCGCTTACCGAGGTGAGCATCAAGCCTGCGAGAATCAGCGCAAAAACACTTAAAATCTTTGCTTTTTTAATCATAAAAAATGTCCTTTCCTAGTTTTTTAAAAATCTCCTTTCATAGATTGGGTGGAGCAGCTTTCCACCGCATATTTATTTTACCATTTAGGCCAACGTCTTTCAACCCACAATGATTGCCATAAAAGGTGAGTATTGGTATATTGACAAGACCTGACAAAAATGGTATAATAACTATGTATGCGAGGTGATAAAGAATGGCAAACAAAAACGAGGTTCTTGCGGATATTTTGCGTCCGCAAAGCTTTGATGATATAGTGGGTCAGTCCCACCTTTTTGGCGAGCGCGGAATTTTGCGCCGTATGATGGAAAAGGGAAGAATGACCAATATGATTTTCTTTGGCCCCCCAGGTACGGGCAAAACAACCGCTGCAAGTATAATTGCTAAGCAGTCGGGAATGAATTTTTATAAGCTCAATGCCACGAGTGCGTCAATTTCCGACGTTAAAGAGATCATTGCTCAAACGAATAATGTTTTCGGTTTTGGCGGAATCCTTCTTTACATAGATGAGATTCAGTATTTTAATAGAAAGCAGCAGCAGGCGCTCCTTGAATATATGGAGGACGGTAGAGTTACGCTCATCGCGTCCACTACGGAGAATCCTCATTTTTACATATATAATGCTATCATTTCGCGCTCTACACTTTTTGAGTTCAAGCCCGTATCAAAAACGGAGTTATCCCGCGCGCTTGAGCGAGCACTTAGATTTTTGAATGAAAGAGACGAAACGGGTATCGTTGCAAATGCGGAAGCGCTTGAGTACATTGCACAGTGTTCGGGCGGCGACGTGCGTCACGCGATAAATCTCCTTGAGGGTGCATATTATGCTTGTGACGGGGAGATTGATAAGGAGCTTATTGGGGAGCTCCATATTCCGGTCGATAACTTTACGGATGATGCACATTTTGATCTTCTTTCTTGTTTGCAAAAGTCCATTCGAGGCTCCGATCCCGATGCAGCGGTATTTTATCTTGCAAAATTGCTTCACTGTGGTGAATTGCTTTCCGTTTGCAGAAGATTGCAGGTAATTGCAAGCGAGGATATCGGACTTGCATATCCCCAGGCGGCAGCAATAGTAAAAGCATGCTGTGATTCAGCTCGCGAGCTTGGTGTGCCCGAGGCGGCAATACCACTTTCAAATGCAGCGGTGCTCCTTGCCACCGCGCCAAAATCCAATACTGCCCATGATGCGTATTTCGCTGCCAAGGCGGACGTTGAGGCGGGACTTGGTAAGGATATTCCTGTTCATCTTCGTTCACCACTTTATAAGGGATATAAATATCCACACTCTTACGAGAATCATTACGTTAAGCAGCAATACCTGCCTGATGATTTGAAAAATAAAAAATATTATACTTATGGCGACAACAAAACCGAGCGCGCCGCAAGAGAATATTGGGAAAAAATAAAAAATTAAGGGGTTTCTTATGAAAAATAGATTTACTTTGAGAATACTTGCGTTACTTATTGCGCTCGTAATTACACTTTCCACTTTTGCCTCCTGTGATATTTGGGGCGGCGGTGTTTCCAATACAACCGCGTCTCAAAAAACGGACGAGTGGGAAAATTACGATTCCGAGCATAGCGACGTTAATAACGACGGATTTTGTGATGATTGCCAAATTGACGTTGTAGAAACGATAGATTTCTACAACTTTAACGACCTTCACGGAAAGTTTGCGGATACCGACAAGCAACCCGGTGTGGATGAGCTTACCACTTTTTTGCAAAATGCAAAGGGGACTGATGAGTACACTGTAATCATTTCCACGGGCGATATGTGGCAGGGAAGCGGAGAATCCAATATCACGAAGGGTGCACTCATCACTGACTGGATGAATTACCTTGGATTTGAAGCAATGACTCTTGGAAACCACGAATTTGACTGGGGACAGGATTTCATTAGAGCGAACTCTGAAATTGCAGAATTTCCGTTCCTCGCAATCAATATTTATGATAACGCAACGGGCGAGCGAGTTGACTATTGTGAAGCGTCCGTTATGATTGAGCGCGGAGGTGTAAAAATTGGTCTTATCGGTGCAATTGGCGATTGCTATTCGTCAATTCTCGGAGAGATGACAAAGGGAATTCACTTTAAAATCAAGGATGATCTCACAAAGCTCGTTAAGGAAGAGTCTGTTCGTCTTCGCGAGGCGGGAGCGGATATCGTGGTTTATATGATCCACGACGGTGAAAACTACAAGAATGCGGGAGATACCTCTAAATATTACGACCAATCCCTCTCAAAGGGCGGATATATTGACCTTGTTTTTGAAGGACACAGCCACAGCTATTATGTATTTGAGGATAACTACGGTGTTCCTCATCTTCAGGCTGGCGGTGACAACGGAAAGGGAATCTCACACGTTGAGGTCGACGTTAACTTTGCCAACGGTGAAATAAACTTTAATATTACGGACTATGTTGAACATAGAGATTGCTCAAAGCTCGAGGACGACCCCATAGTTGAGGAGCTTATGGATAAATACAAAGAGCAAATCGACTATGTGAACCGTGAGCTTGGTTACAATTCCACAAATCGCTCAAGTGACGCTATTGCAAAGTTGGTAGCTAAGCTTTACTATGAGGCGGGCGTTGCTAAATGGGGCGACCAGTATGATATAGTTCTCGCAGGCGGAGGTATCAACGTAAGAAGTCCATACAAGATTCCGCGCGGAACGGTCAAGTATACCGATGTTCAAACCATTCTTCCTTTTGATAACAAGATTATGCTTTGCTCAATCAAGGGTAAGGACCTCATTGAAAAGTTCCTTAACAATAGTGAATATGTAAAGTATTCAAAGATAACAGCGTCCCAGGTTGATCCCAACAAGACCTATTACATTATTGCGGACACATGGACGTCCAGCTATGCTTGGGCAAATTGCACCGAAATTACCGCATACGATAACGAAACATATGCCCGCGACCTTCTCGCAAAATACATCGAGCAGGGCGGTTGGAAATGAAAATAAAAATAGCGTGTTTCCCACTTGGAAACACGCTATTTTTTTTATATAATGAATGCTTTTATTTCAATTTTGCATTAAGCACTCCGAGAGTAGCCGCCTTGAAGTCACTTATTGCCTTCAATCTCCACTCGGTTTCGGTGGGATAGAAGAGCTCGAGATAATTTTGACGAACCATTTCAGCGGTTATCTTGTCATTGGAGGGATACCAATGCTGGCGATTTTCATCAACTGTGAACTTCAGCGAGAGTATGGAATCAAAGAATCCATCTCCGATAGTGCCGAATTCGAAGCAGGTGGAATAGAGTCCCTTATCCGAGCCCTTGCTTTTTGCGAGACGGTAAAAATAGTCCGTTGTATCACCGTATGTAATATAAAATTCTTCTGAATCGCACGCGATAATATATTCGTAGCCAATCTCCGCGATAGCTTCCGCCTCGGTGGTGGGATCCTGAACTGAATTAAAGATTACCATATTATAGCGAGGGCCGTATCCTGAATGAATATCAATGTGAATTATATTTTCATACTCACCGTCAAGACAATCCGCAAACACTCCTTTGAGGTAGGCGGTCGATACTTCGTCTCCGTTGCCACCGTAGTAAACTCCCTCTGGATATTCATACTGTCCGGTGAGAAGGGCATCGGAAATGGTGTCAGCCCCTGTAAAGATAGCTTCCTTGGCGAGGGAAAGATAGAATCCAACCTCATGCCAAAATGCGTTGCCCATCTTTCCTTCGGGTTGAAGGAACTTGTCAACCTTTGGATATTCGGTGTTGGAAGATAAATCAAAGTTGTCCCAATCCTCAATAAAGTTTCTGTTCAAGTCAACGTTGTTTTCGTTATATCTTCTCATGTTTTTCATGCCGTAGGGATTTACGTTTGCAACAATGAGAATACCTGTATTGACGGTGTCAATATCGGGATATATTTCCTCGAAAAAAACATCAAGCATTACCGAGCCTATGTATCCTTCGATTCCGTGAACGCCCGTTGTGATAACGATCAAATTAGTTTGTTCGTTTGTAGAAGGCAAATAAATATTGTCAATATACAAACCTTCCTTGGCATTTACGGCATATTCGCTCTGGTGAACTTCAATGTTTTTTGATTTGAGGTCCAAAACTCTGTTATTGAGATTTGCTCTCACTTCCTCATAGCTTGTAAAGAACACATCACTGTAAGCGTGTTCCGTTACCGCGGGCTGTGATGCAATTGCCAAAACTACGAGAGGCCCAACTAAAGTGAGCACAAGAACGATTGATAATATTATGACGATGATTTTGAATATTTTGCTCTTCAAAAAAGGCAAAATTGAGAAATTCTCATTCATATTTTTCTCCTTTTGATTTGATTAGAAATAAATGTTATAA
>CANBDB010000072.1 GCA_947367285.1 uncultured Clostridia bacterium
TATTAATTTTGTAATTTGCTTAGTGCTTCCATTCTAATAAGAGCTTCATTTACAACGTAGTAAAGCTTGGAAATTACAGGAGAGAGATTTGCTCTCGTATTACCCGCAATAACCTTAGGATTGCCATTTGCATCCACGGTATAGAAATCAGAAATTGATTTATAAACTTCCTCAACAAGCTCTATTCCCTCACCCGCATATTCCTTGGCATCTATAACAGCCTTAGCGTGCGTCAATAGGGTCTGAAGGACGTTGGTAGCATTCGCATCCACCGCATCAAGAACGTTTTCTATACTATTGTTATTACCTATCGTGTAAGTATATCTATCCAACCTATATACAGTTCCTCCTACCGTATAGTTATAACCCTCTACCATTGTGTAGGTTTGCTGTCTGGATCTCCAGTTGTCCGTTACAAACGAACCACCATCACCGTCAGTACCACCGTCGTAGTCAACGACGTTAGCTTCGCCGTAATAGGTATCACCAATTCTATACCACTCTCCCGCGGGCTTGCCGTCGGGTCCCTTTTCACAAGTGAATATGATAGCATATACGGGTACGTATTTACCCATATCCTTTTTAGCAAGCGGGTCGATTGTGAGATACAACGTCATCTCGCATCCGTAACCGGAATATGACGTGTTGCCGTAATATGCGGTATAATCGTCACCCGTAGCCTCGTTGCCGTCAATATTCTCGTGCTTGATCATAACCGTTGCATCCATTTGCTCAGATCCAACAGTAATCTGTAGCTGACCGGCAAACAATGTGTTAACCGCCATTGAGTCATCACTCGTAGAGCCTTTAACGTTTCCGATATAGTTCGACTTCCAATACGTACCGTCGTATTTATTATCAAGAACGTCTACAAGCTGGTTGTATGTCGAGCTTGTATTCAAAATATCAAGGAATTTGTTTACAACTATGTCAATAGCTTCCTTTTCACCGTCAACATTGATGCCGAACTGAAAGTTTATCAAAGTTCTCCAGTCGGTATTTGCATCCATGCCGGAGCCAATAGAGTAAGTAGCATAAAATATAAGCTCTTCGCCAGGCTTTACAATCTTACCGCTGGGGAAATTCGTTGAAACTCCAAGGACCTTGCTTCCGGCGCCGTTAATGTACTCATAAGTTTTTACAGGTCTTCTGCCCTCCGTATAAGTGCCGTTTCCATTATATCCGCTGAGGCCTACTTGGTAATAAAGTCCTCGATAAGAATAGGTCAGCTTAGTGTTGTTAAACACGGTTATGGCATACGTTACTGTTCCCGCTCCACTGTTTTTCCTGTCTATCGTAGAATCAAGTGTTGTAGTATAAGGCAAATACTCTTCACTGTGGTGATCTACGTTTTGTTCACCTTGAATGTCAACGTCAATTATAAACAATCCCTCGGGGATATCAATCTCCGCAGTACCGCTAATATTCAGTGTATCCGAAAGCTCGGCATAACCTATGCTCATAAAGCAAAACATAAAGGAGAGTCCTATACAAATGCTTGCCTTCATCCAAGTTTTCATATATACTCTCCTTTCTATTAAAATAACTAATTATTCGTTTGAATCCGCAGTTGTTGAACTGAGAACTTCTTCAGCCTTACGCTTAATAACGCCGATTATCTTTTTGAGAGGATGCTTGATACACTCGGGATCAACTTTGTAATTTCCGTGAGCAACCGCCGCCTTTCTGATGACCTCGCGATCGCGCGCGGCATCTCTTGTAGGAACAAGTACCATATCACCCTCGTGAAGTGTTTCACCGTTGGGATCGTAGCGGTAAACCTTGTTCTTGTGCGCTCTTTCGGGCCATACAACACCTATCACCTCAACACCGGGCTCATCTTCACCAACCTTAAATTCCGCGTCGTTATTCTCCACGTATTCGACTTCGGAAAGAATTATGTCGGGCTGTGCCATAGCTTCTGCAATATCCTCTGCATTTACGTCTTCAACAAGGATTACTGCCTCTTCAATGGTTTCCTCTTCGACGCACTCTTCCTCCACCACAGCATAGAGCGCATCGAAGTTTTCTACCTTTATTTCATATGTATAAAGAATCTTTGTGTTAGTGGGGATAAGGAATCGTGTCATTGTCTCATCACAGTTCTCCGTCATAAGAATGGGAGACTGAATAGTATCACGAATTCCGAGCATTTCGGTAAAGGTCTTAATCATTACCGTTTGATATCCCTCGTCGTCAAAATCGCCGTCCATACGCTGAATATATGAGCCGTATGCATTAACGATCTTACGAACCTTGGTCGCATAGTTGATATCCTCGTTCTTAGTAAGCTCAAGGAAAGCAATAAATCCAACTATAAGCAAAACGTCGAGGATCGAGGAAACGATTCCCACTGTTTTGAATATCTCTTGGCTTTCAGCACCCGTATATGCAAGAACCTTGCTCTCGTCCTGAGGAACGCTTGAGGTTGTGTGCATACTGAATGTCTCTTCGGTCAAGGGGATATTAAGAGAGGTAGAGTACTTGTTCTCGTTGCTCTCCTGGAATTTATCGGAAGTGCTGAGCACCTCAACGTCAAGAGTAATTATAAGTGTGCTCGTAGCATTCTTAAGAAAATAGGTATCCACAAATTCAATTGCCATCGCATTGTATTTGTTGTAGTCAACGAAAACACTCTCGTTAACCTCTACGCTATTTGATCTTCTTGCCCCTGCATTTGTGAGAGGAAGAATATTCTCCGTGTACGTTCTATAGGGCTTTCCGGATTCCTTATCCGCGATAAGAACCGTTGCGTCTATCTTGTAGTTATACTCAAAGCCAACGCCCACAGCATCCATATTCAATTTATATTGGAAATCGGCAACGATTCCGTTGACCAACGAGGAGATATATTCCTGGTCCTTTTCAACCCATTCCTCCTCGAAGAATTCGTTTTCCTTGTATTGAACCCTGTAATCGATATTACTGTGCTCAGTATATTCGATGTAGTATGTACGGTTCATGCTGTCGTAAATAAGAAACGACCCAAGTGCTATTGCAGCTACTATGACTATGGCAACAATTTGAATAATAGACCAAGTTTTTCTATTTTTCTTATACTCTTGTCGCCTTCTAAGTTCAAATTCAGACATGTAGCTCTCCTTTCCTCAAACGATTTAATAAATGATGAATTAACGGTCAAATAAGCTTCGCACCCAAAGTGTGGGGTAGCCAAAAAACGGTAGCTTGTAGGTAACAAGGCCAATAATGTCGGAGTCGAATATGTATCCGGCATCCCTGTCCTCATTGGCATCTCCCTTGGTATAATAGCGAGTTATTCCGTTGATTATTTCTATATCAACGACTCTGTGAACTATCACCGAGCCGCTTTGTTCAAACACAATAACCTGTCCTTCTATAATGAGCTGTTCCTCATAGCGCTCGTAAATTGCTACGTCGCCACGGTTTAGCTCGCCCGTCATCGAATCAGTTGCGATAACGTAAGCGCCTATGTAGAACTGGTTTGAAATTACCATTATCGTGGCTATCATCAGGATAATCACTATAACGGTTAATACTTTTGACACAACACGCCAAAACTTTGACGTGTTTCCAAGCGCATATCTTCTCTTTCTCTCATAAAGAGAGTCGATAAAGAGGAATATCGCGATCGGAATCAACATATTGATGAATGATATCAACGAATATGAAATTGCTGAGCCGTAAGGAATGAGATAAAAAGCCCAAACGGTAAATGCCTTATAAATGATAATAGGCACAAACCCATACCTTACACTGAGATAATTGTAAAGAAGATTATAAAGGATTCCCGGGAAAAGTGTGAGACCTATAACCTCCATAAAGGTTGCCATATTCGTCATCGCAGGAATGGTGGCACAGATAAGCACATCTGCGGTAAGAGCTATAAGATAGGCAAAAGCGTTTGCCCATTTGTCCTTTTGCGCGCAAAGTACGTATCTTACTATCTCAGTTCCAATGATAACGATTGCAATGGGAATGATAAATTCTAAAATTATATCGCTTTTAAGTCCGTATCCGGTTTTCGTCAATCCGAAATAAACGGCTGAAACGTAATAAAACACAAAATAAAGCAGACCTATAATACTAATAATAAGCCACACCTGATGTGAGTTAATAGAAAGTGCGGTGCGCTTTTTGATAAATAGCGGGATAAGTATCGCCGAGGGCAGAAGCACAAATGCTGCAATAATTCTGCCACTGCCCATCGGTGCTAATAACGCGAGCAGGAGAACGGCGAGTATCGAAGACGAAATAATATATAATTTTTTTCTGTCGACAGTCATCGTCGCCCTCCTTTACAAAAGTTAGTTATTTGTCCTTATCAGTTAAAGATTAGGGATCTACGGATGTAGCTGTAAGCTCAATACCGAATGTTGCACTTGTTGCGCTTGTTACGGGTTCCTTAACAGTTACTGTAACAACAACTCTGATAGTGCCACCGTTCTTAGCGATATTCATACCATCGGGGTAGGAATATTCAACAGTGAACTTCTGTGCATTGGAGTTGGAGGGGTTTACGTCGCCGGAAAGCTTGTTAGCAGCTATAGAGATTACCGCATCAACGTTACTATCGTTAGTGATAGTAAAAGTGAATACGGATTTCTGACCTACAGTTGCGAGCTTATTAGCTGTGAAAGTTGCATCATCAGCTGAGTGGCTAACTGCATCAGCAGTTGTACCAGTACCTGTTGAAGATGTAGCTTCAGAAGCGGAGAAGTATACCTTTTCATCAAAAGTCTTGTTTGCTTCGCCAACGTCGATGTGCGCGTTACCGATGATTGTGAGTGTGTCAGTCAATGCAGCGTAACCAACACCAAGGAGAAGCACTGCGATAAGCAAGAATGCTACTACTACGATTTTTCTGTTTTTCATAGTTTTTTTCCTTTCTATGTATTTTATTTATATAAATAAGCCGAAGCTTAAATTATATCTCAATCAGTTAAAAATGCTTATATATTTAATATGAAATATTAAATTTTCATAAGCAAAAAAATTGTAGCATACTGCGCGTTACAAATGCGTGACAAATAAAGGCGGTGGTAGAAAAATTCTACCACCGTCGACTTATTTTTTAAATTGTAGCCTTGCGCAGGTGTCCTCTGCCCAGCTGTACTGTGTCATATATTCACCGTGAAACTCCGGCTTGCCGTTTTCAAGGTGAGTAAAATAATCGCATTTTATCAAATTGGTATCCACACGGTAACACGGAGTTTCGTGACACAAAACCGCCTCCGCACCGACTGACTTTAAGGTATTTTTTAAGTCCATTACAAGCTGACGAAGATATGCTGAATTCTTCGTATCATCCGTATCATCCGGAAACAGTACGGCGCATATTTGCTTTGCCGTCATCCCTGCTCCGTTTCGGTCTACGAGAAATGCAAACAGTTCCTTAGTCTTTAAGCGTTTGAACACAAGCGTTTCATTTTTTGCATACACCTCAAAATTGCCGAAACACTTCACCGTCAAGAGCTTAGTCTTGTTAAGAATTCCCTTGATATTATCAATTTCACCCTGTACGTCTTCCACAGATATGGGCTTCATCAAATATCCCGAAGCATGCAGCTTAAATGCAGGAATTGCATATTCCTCATAACCCGTGCAAAACACAATTTTGCAATCGGGACGAGCGGCAATGATGGATTCAGCAAGAGCAAGTCCACCCATACCGCGCATATTGATATCCAAAAAAGCAGCATCAATCGGATTATTTCTTACAAATGCAAGGGCTGCTTCACAATCCGAAAACTTGGCAACCTCCGTAATGTCGGGGGACGCCTCAAGCGCCGCCGCCAGCGCTCCCAACATCAAAACTTCGTCATCTACTGCTATTGCAATCATCAGCCTACCTCCTTGGGAATCGTAATAAGAACCTTCGTGCCAACGCCCAACGTACTCTCAATGTCAAGTGTTCCGTTAACCATTACCTTAAGTCTCTCACGAATATTTCTAAGACCTACGTGTTTTCTATCATCAATCAATGCACCCACGTCAAATCCTACACCGTCATCCTCCACAGAAACGCAATATGCAGTATCGGTTTCATATGCCAAAACATTGATCGTTCCACCGCGAGATAGCTTCATAAGACCGTGCTTGATGGCATTTTCTACTATCGGCTGTATAGTAAGTGCAGGAATATGGAAATCGTCCGAATTCGTTTCAAACGTAAAGGTCATATCCGGGAAGCGCACTTTTTCAATATTGATATAGTGATGCACGTGCTCCATTTCTTGGGACATTAAAATCGGCTTGGGATTATCGAGTTCTCCAAAATTACCTCGGAGATATTTAGCAAAATTATGTACAAGCTCTCCTGCCTTGGGAGGATCAAGCTTACATAACTGCTCTATGCTGCCAAGTGTATTATAAATAAAGTGAGGACGAATTTGGCTCATCATAGTAGAAATCCTGCTTCCCGCAAGCTCTGCGTTGAGAACGATCTTTTCCATCTCGAGCTCCTTTGCCTTTGATGCCGCATTTATGCTTTCAGGAATTAGTTTAAGAACCATAACCGTTGCTATAGCAAACAAAATGACGAAAACATATTGGGAAACAACACCGCCTTGCCAAGCGCCAAGCCACGTGCCAACAGCATCGATAGCAAGGGCAAATAACGGAAGGGTCATCAACATATAAAGCCAGCGCTCTCTTGATTTGGAGTTTATAAACTCCTTTGCCAAGCAGAATATCAACACAATATTTGCAAGTATCTGCACTGCTATCCAGAATACCCACGTATCATAAAAATTCACGTTACTTACTATGGGCAAAACAAAGCATACGGCATTTGCTGCTCCCAAAAGAATTACCGTTATTTCCGCAACTTTTTTTGTCGCTTTAAGAAAATACGATATGCTCATTGATACGAACAACATATAGAACATCATTGAGCAGCCCAAAACGGTAGTATTGGTAACTATGGATTCGCTCCAAAAGAAAACACCGTCAGCACTGTATGAAAAGTATGATCCCGCAAACAAAACCACAAGTCCGAGTAGCCAAATGAGTCTACTACTTTTAATATGTATAAGGCTTGAGAACAGTGCAATACCGAGGAATACAACAGCAACGAGCATCAATAACGTACCCACGGTTCTCTGCGTCTCACCTTTGATCAAAACGTCCTTTTCGAAGTCGATTCCCGTCCAAAAAGCGGTTGAGGAAAGCATTTCGTCAATCGCGTTTTCGTTTCCAAAGCTATGGGGGTTATTAACAATAATTTCAATCGTTTCATCACTTTCGCTTGTAAAGTAATGTGCCGTCCAGCCAACGCCGCAATTAGTACTTCCGTACAGGGGATTTTCCATATCAATGACGATGGGTTCCCCATCCCCTTCAATAAACGTCAAATTAATGTGATCCGTATAAAAGGCAACAGGTAGGTCTCCTCTGTAAATACCAACGTACTCACCGTCGGGCGCAAGCATATGCAAATTGCCTCGCAGGGTAACGTCGCCCTGTGTAGAAGAAATGTGTTCTCCCTTCACTATCTTATGCCACTCGCCTTCCCCAATTCGATACTCGCCATCAAAATATACCTGAGCTATCAAAGCCGGCATAGATTGGGGACTGGTGATATTATTAAAGCACAACAAAAGGAATGCAAGCAAAATCAAAATCAAGACTCCCACAATTGGCAAATATGCTTTTGTAAATATTTGAATTTTATTTTTGAAATCCTGCATTTTTACCTCCAAAATTTCCACTCAACATTATATCCATTAAACACA
>CANBDB010000073.1 GCA_947367285.1 uncultured Clostridia bacterium
GCTGGTACATACAGCCTTAAGGTTGGTGATAAGTATCTTGAGGGTTACCTCAACGGTACATACAAGAACATTAGATTTGCTGACGAGCCCAAGGCTTGGAAGTGGAATTCTGATGCAAAGGTATTTGTTTGCGACATCGACGGTATCGACTATTACTTTGGTGACCGTGACCGTGGCGGATATGCTAACGATACAATGGCACTTAGTGATATCAAGTACATCACAGGTGATAACCTTTCTAAGATCGGTGTTTCTCAGTTCACAGGTGCATTTTCTACAATCGAATTTGTAACTGAGGATGGTGGCGAAACACCCGATCAGCCCGGTGAAGGCGGTGGCGAAACACCCGACCAGCCCGGTGAAGGCGGCAATGAAGGTGGCGAAACACCCTCTGCTCCCACAACAGTAGAAGAGATTCTCAATGCTCTCTACGCACTCGCAGATGGCGAAACACTTGCTGGCGAATTCACACTTACTGGTAAGATCACAAATCTTGATGACTGGAACAACCCCACAATCGTTGTTGAAGGTTTCGATAGCAAACCTGTTTATTGCTTCAAGTTGAAAGATGACAGATTTGTAGTTGGTGCTACAATTACTGTATCTGCTACAACTCTTAAGAACTATAAGGGTACTTATGAGCTTGAAGGCTGTACACTCGTTGAAATCACTCTTCCCGAGGGCAGCGATGATAACACAGGTTCTGATGTTACAACAGGTAACGCATATGAATATACATTCGTATCCGGTGTTTTCACAAAAGATGGAACAGTAGCTCTTGGTAGCAAAAACTGGACTCTTACCACTGTAACTTCCAGTGGTGATGCAGCTTACTTTGGTTTCGACTCTCAAAATGGCAAGGGATTCCAATTCGGTAAAGCTAAAGATCACCTTACTTCTATGACATTGGTATCTGAGTCATTCACCAACGTAACTAAGATTGTAATTAACACATCTGGTGCTAAAGATGTTGACGGTTCATTTGAAGTATATGTTGGCGACGTAAAGGTTGGAGATTCCACAACATTGACATCCAGCGCTACTGCCTATACTTTTGAATGCAACACAGCTCTTACAGGAGAAGTTAAGATCGTATATACTAACTCTGCAAAAGCTATTTACATCAAATCAATTCAGGTAGTTACTGCTGAATAATATCACCCTATAATTCCCCCCTCGCCTTCGGGCGAGGGGGTTTTTTATACAAACAAAAATAGCAGGGATTATTCCCTGCTATTTTATAATTTAATTGTTTCACATTGATTTAGATATCCAATGATTTAAGCTTTTCAAAAGCTACGAGGTCTGTTCTCTCTTTAGTCATAGGAGTTAAGGAGATATATCCGTTAGAGAATGCTATTGAATCACGATCAAGGTCATCGGGATTATTATCCGCTATCATTTCGCCGTGCTGAGTATAAGTATTCTCGTCAACCTTAAAGAAGGAATCGGAGAAGAAGGCATTGCCCTGTTTGGTTATTCTAATTCCCTTTACTGTCTCAGGAATATTGACATTATAGAGGTCACTATAGTCAAAGAGGTTGTTTTCAATGATGAAATTGTATGCTTGTTCGAGATATTCGGTAGCTCCTTCAAGATTCTCGGGTGTAGTGGAGAAAGCAATTCCACGGTGGTGCTGATTTCCCGCCTCGAATATTGCGCCCATTGTTCCGGAATAAATGATGTCTCCGCCCATATTTGTGCCACGGTTGATGCCTGAGAGGACAAGATCATAATGTCTACGGAGACCTACGGTGCCAAATCTAACGCAATCCGCGGGAGTTGACGCCATAGCCCATGCTTCAACGCCTTCCAAAAAGTCAACACGTTTAATTTCGATAGGATTTATAAAGTCAATAGCATGGCTCTTGCCGCTTTGCTCTTCCTTGGGAGCGATTACCGTAACTTCACCGTGTGTGAGCGCCCATTTTGCAAGGAGCTTAATACCCTCGGCACCAATTCCGTCATCATTAACAATAAGAAATCTCATAACCAACCCTCATTGTTTTCTTTATAATCCTTGATAAGAGCGTCCGCATCAGCAATAAACAGTGCCATTTCTTCTTTTGAATGAAGTGTTGCACCGCACGCGCACTCATGTCCGCCGCCGCGATACTTCTCGGCGAGGGGATTCACGGGAACGAATCTTGAACGGAGTCTTACTCGGATAGTTCCGTCGGCATTATCAATGAATGCGATCCAAATGATTGATCCGCGGATGCCGTCCATAAAGCTTACGGATGCGCTTGCCTGCTCATTTGTGAGAGCAAACTTTTCCTGCATTTCCTTATCAACGTAAAGATATACCAAGCCGTTTTCGGTAATCTCCATCTTTTCGTGAGCGTAGGATTCGAATTTATACTCATTGAAGTCCTTGAGGTAAAGGTTTGCATAAAGAAGATCGGTATTAACACCTTGGTCAAGCATAAGTCCTGCAAGACGAAGTGTATCGCCTGATACGTCACGATAGCGGAAACGTCCACTATCAGTTACCATACCGCAATAGATGTAGGTTGCCGCCTGTGTGCTAATCTTAAGCTCGTCCTTAAACGTATCGTAGAATTCAGCTATCATTTCACAAGTTGATGATTTTTCCTCGATAACCCAGTGGTAGTCGCCATAGTGCTTATCAACGATATGATGGTCGATCTTTACAAGCTCGCGGCAAAGTGGGTATTTCTTATTGGAAATTCTATCTTCTGTACCGGTATCAAGGACTAAACCGAGTGCATCAGCGTAAAATTCATCCTCAACTGCCTCGTCCTCGTTACCAAGAAATTTCACATAATCGGAATAATCGGCATTGATAAGTCGAATATCCTTCTCGGGATAGGTGAGCCTAAGGATTTCACGGAGACCGAGTGTTGAGCCCACAGCATCTCCGTCGGGACGGAAATGGCGGAAAATAATTATCTTATTGTATTCTTTTATTTTATCAAGTATTTGCTTTTTAGCTTCGTAATTTGTCATTTTTTCTTCCTTTCTTATTTAGTTAATGCGATAAGGTCATTAAGCATTGCCATCGCTTCTTCTCTATTTTTAATAGTTGCGCCGCTCGCTTTTTGATGACCGCCGCCACCGTACTTAACTGCAATAGGATTAATATTATATTTATTGGAACGAAGTTCACAAAGAACGCCGTTCTCAGTTTCAGTAAAGTTGACCCAAATGTCAATTCCCTTGATATCTCCCATTGTATTTACCATGCCGCGCGAGATAGTAAAGGTATCGGCATTATAGCTCTTTGCTTCATCAAGAGTTGTATAGATGTATGCCACGGGAGCATCGGTCTTGGTTATTTTAAGGACAAATTTTGCTCTGAGCTGGATAGAGGGAAGCTCGTCCGCATAGAGATTTGCAAATATATCGTTTGTATTGAAATTCTGTTCCATAAGGAAGGATGCAACACGGAAGGTCTGCGCGCTAGTTGAATCATAGCGGAAACGGCCTGAATCAGTAATCATTCCTGTGTAGAGAGATTTTGCTGCCAAGGGGTTAAGCTTAAGTCCGGTTTGCATTGCAAACATACCGATAAGCCCACAGCAGGACTCGAAGGACGTGTCGATAAGCTCGATATCGGCATATTTCTCAGTGAAAATATGGTGGTCCATCTTGATTATCATATCAGCTGTCTTATATCTATCATCAGAGATAAGCGCAATTGCGCTAGTATCAAGAACGAATGCAAGAGCACCCTTATAATACTCATCCGGGATTGTATCGGTTTCACAGTCTTCCATAAAGCCATAGCGCTTAGAAGGATCACCAACGGTATAAACTTCCTTTTGGGGATAATTCTCTTTGATTATATTCTTTAATCCAATTTGTGAGCCAAGTGCATCACCATCAGGATTTGAATGGCGGTGAATAATAATTCTATCGTATTTTTCGATTGCTTCATTGATTTTATTATACATTATAAATATCCCTTTCATACTTTATCACATTATTATACTATATATTTAATGATTTTGCAAACATTTTTTGATAATTTATTAGAAAAATAGTGTTTTTTATCAAGAAGTACTTGAAATTATCTAAATTATGGGTTATAATTAATTGGATAAATTTGTATTTAGGAGGATTCCCCTTTGAGTAATTCAAAAAAGAAGCCAATTATGGCCATTTGCTATGATTTTGACAAAACACTTTCTCCCGACGATATGCAAACATTTACACTCATTCCCTCCTTCGGAGTGAACATAGGTGAGTTTTGGCATGAATCAGACGAGCTTGCTAAAGCTAACCGTATGGAAATGAATCTTGCTTGGATGTATGAGCTTGTTAAGTACTCCAACTTTAAGGGCAAGTCTCTCAAGAGAGATTATTTCAGACAGAGTGGTGCTGAGGTTAAGCTTTATGAAGGCGTTAAGACCTGGTTCTCACGCATTAATCAGTATGCTGAATCCAAGGGTATTGAGGTTGAGCACTACGTTATTTCTTCCGGTCTTCGCGAGATTATCGAAGGCAGCGAAATTGCCGATGAATTTAAGAAGATCTATGCTTCCTCTTATCTTTACAATGCCGATGGCGTTGTTGTATGGCCTGCACAGGCAGTTAACTATACTAACAAGACACAGTACCTCTTCCGCATTTCCAAAGGATTCCTTGAGGAACACGACGAAAGAGTTAACGACAGTATTCCTGCAAGTGAGAGAAGAATTCCGTTTGAGAATTTTGTATATATAGGTGACTCCGCTACTGATATTCCCTGCATGCAGCTTATTAAGGACCGCGGCGGGTTTACCATTGGCGTTTTCGATCCCGTTAAGGACAATCGCGAAAAGGTATACAAGCTCCTCAATGACGGACGCCTTACATTCTATGCTCCTGCCGACTACACTGCAAGAAGTGCTATGAGTAAGTATCTTAAGGAGATTATTGACACTATCGCTCAAAATGAAAAGATTAAGGCTGAGCAGGAGATGCTCCGTCAGCCTGCTATTGATTTTATGATTGCAAAGGCTAATCGCGACGACGATCAGTGTGAAATTCTTTAATTGGTATTAAAAATCCCACCATTACGGTGGGATTTTCTTTATATGTTATAGATTTTTGAATACTTTTCTTCAAGATATTTTATGAAGTGCATTGGGTCAAATTCTTCACCGAGAGCATTTCTAAGAAGCTCATCAGGATTCTTAAGACAACCGTATTTCCAAATGTGTTCTCTATTCCACTCGTTTATAGGGTTGAAATTGCCTTCGGCAAGGCATTTTTCAACATCTACACTCTCGCGCATCTTATGAAGGAGATGTGCGCCGTAAGCGGAGCCGAGGGCATATGATGGGAAATAACCTACACTTCCGCCCGACCAGTGACTATCCTGAAGTACGCCTTCACGGTCACAAGGCACTTCTACACCAAGATACTCCAGGTAGAGCTTATTCCACTCGGTAGCTAAATCTTTAACCTCAAGTTCACCACTCATTACTCTTTTTTCAAGTTCATAACGAACCATTACGTGCAAGCAGTAGGTCACCTCGTCGGACTCAGTCCTTATCAACGAAGGAGTAACAAGATTGATTGCTTTATAGAGGTCATTTGCTGTATATCCCTTCATTTGTTCGGGGAAACACTCGCACACCTTGGGAAATACGTAGTTAACATAGGCTTCACTTCTACCGAGAAGATTTTCATAAAATCTACTTTGGCTCTCGTGGATACCCATTGAAACTCCTCCATCAAGGAAGGTATATGCATATTCATCATCGGAATTCATATCGTAAAGTGCGTGTCCACCCTCGTGGATAACACTGAACATTGAGGATGCAAAATTATCTCGCTGATAGTGAGTTGTTATTCTTACGTCATGATGTGAGCCAATGCTTGTAGTAAAGGGATGCTCGGTGGTGCCAAGTCCGCAAATTCCGAGATCAATTCCCATAATCTTCATGAGCTCAAGGGAGAATTTCTCCTGTGATGCTTCATCAAAATCGCCGTGTATACAGGAGTCATCCACCTGCTCTGCTTTGCCAATTCTCTTGATAAGGGGCACTATTCTATCCTTAAGTGTGGCAAAGAATTCGTCGCACTTTTCTATTGTGAGTCCCTTTTCATATTTATCCAACCAATAGTCATAGGGGTGAACCTCGGGTGCGCAATATGCGGCTATTTTTTTATTAAACTCGAAGATTTGCTCAAGAACGGGGCGGAATAGTTCAAAATCACTATTTTCCTTAGCCTTATGCCAAGTATCACCCGCTTCAACCAAAAGCTCTTGATACGCGATATATTCCTCGATGGGAATTTTTTTCATTTCTTTAATATCACGGATAGCGAGGTATACAATTCTCTGTTCCTTTTCTTCAAGCTCATCGCGGTGTGAGTCAAGAAATTCGAGAAGTGCCACGGTTTCATCACTTGTGGTGATTTTATAGGTTTCTTCGCTAAGAACTGCAAGTGCGTGCGCACGATTGCGTGCTGTTTTCTTGGGTGCTACAGTTGCTCCGTCATAATAAATAAGTGACATTGCGTGATTATACGCACTGAGCTTGGATTGAAGCTCGTACAGCTTAGAAATTGCTTCCTTAATGTTCATATTTCTCCTTATGCACAAAGATCATGTGCGTAGAATTTTGTATTGTAATAAATGTATGCAAGTTCGATAATGTATTCATCACCTGCTGCACTGTCAGTATTTGTTCTAAGTGCGCGGCGTACAACCTGAACGTATGGAGTGGGGTTACAGTTATACTTATCGGACATTTTGCCACCGCCTGTAATATTACCGAATATTTCTCCCCAACCACCCTCATAATTGAGATATTCTTGGAAATCGTTATAGTGGTTATAGGTATAGAACAAGTATTTTTCGCTTTCCTCGATAATAAGGTTGCCGTTTCGGTCATATCTCGCATAGACAATTCTTGCGGCTCCACGAGTTATTGACGTGCCGTTATTGTAAAGTCTGACGGGATATCCGTCACCTGTATCCGTACCGGTTGTTCCGATATCCATTTCATAGTATTGGAGATCTCCGCCACAACCTGAGATATCGGGAAGCTCGGGCTCATAGGGATAGTTAGTTGTGCTTCCGCTAAATTTACTGTGGTTTAATCTAAGATACTCACCCCACTCGCTTTGAGTTGGCTTAGTTTTCTTGGATGATGTATAGTTGGGGGGGATTTCTCCAAATGCAAATACGTATGCAGCAACTTCTTCAAGTGTTATGGATGCACCGCCCCTGAAAATCTTATTAACAATATTGCCGTGGCCGTCAAGAATATAATATGTATTTCCATCGTTTGAATACAGCATTGATGTATTACGGACAAACATTCCATCTTCCATGGGCTGATAGTCCGCCTGCTCGGGCGCTGCGTCGGGTACTTCTATAGAACCGGACATAAAATTATGTTTAGTTCTATAATAAGCATCCATATAGCTGGATGCGGGGGTATAATTAGCGTAAAACTCCGCCTTGGTTATATCTAGATATGGGTCTTCCGTCGGACCTGAATCATCATCAGGAACAAACTCAATTTGATCTTTATGTGTTGTTGAAGTAGTTGGACGAGTAGTAGTTGTTGTTGAGTTTACTGTACTGCTAGTAGAGTTCTCTGTTTCAGGCAAAAATGGTAATACTTCGCAGGAAACAAGCATACTGAGAATTACAAAAAGTATCAGTATTTGCTTTAAGTGTTTCATAGAATCTCCCTAAACAATATTTTCTAACATTATATCATATTTTTTCCAAATTGAAAAG